>DASRSF010000257.1:0-3881 GCA_035656615.1 Vulcanimicrobiaceae bacterium
CGTAGTCGGATTCGCTGCGCATCGCAAAACCCGACAAGCCGCCCCCCTTGCGAATGGTAGGAAAACGATCGCGCCGCCCGGTCAGCATCTTATGCACGTACGCCTGATGACTTACATCCCACACGATACGATCGGGCGGAAGATCCAGAACGCGATGCAGTGCCAGCGTAAGCTCGACTACGCCGAGGTTCGGCGCCAAGTGCCCGCCGTTTTGCGCGCATACGGCTATCAGGCGGTCACGAATTTCCTGCGCTAATCTATCGATGTCGGAGCGCTGCAGATGTTTTACGTCGGCGGGCGAGTCGATGCGTTCGATGATCATGTTGGTAATTACGCTTCTAAAATCCTTAATAAAGTCCCCTGCCGCGACCTATTTGACGGGGCACGTAGCCCCCGGAACCACAATTTTTGCCAGGGCCGGCTGGTCGCTTGTGGGGAACGGCGTCTTTCCGCCGTTGCTGGGCGATACGCAATCATACTGAAGCAAGAACGCCATGATCGAGGCGTACTGTGCCGGCGTGAGCGAACCCGGTGCTCCAAGCGGCATCTGTGTGGTCACAATCGTACGCAGCTGCGAGATGCTCAAATGTGAGCGTGCAAACGCGGCTCCGGTCAGTGCGGGGGCGGAGATGCCCTGCAACGCCGCGCCGTGACACGAGGAACACTTTTGCATGTATAACGCCTTTCCGGCGGCCGCTTGCGCAGGCGTATACGGCGCCGATGCGTTCGTGCCGGCGGTTTGTCCACTTTCCGTGCCTCCGGTGGGCATAGGCGCGGGAGTGGGTTGGCCCGCAACGGTGTTGTTCATTGTATTCGCAACGCCAAGCGAGTACGCGAGGACGCGGCTGCCTTGCGTGGGCGGCAGATTGGGTGTGTGTTGGTTGCCGGCCTCGCCCGCGATGGTGACCAAGTACGGCTTGCCGCCGATACGGTAAAGGGATAGTGAATCAACTACTGATGAACCGGTGTCATCATGCCAGAGTTCTCGACCTGTTCGTGGATCGAGCGCGTAAATGCGACCGCGCGTGTCGCTGGTAAAAGCAACGCCCGTCGAGGTGATCGTCACGCCGCCTTGCGCGGGATACGGCACGGCTTTGCGCCACGCGATTTTACCGTTTCCGATGTCGATCGCCGTGATGATACCCGTTGCGTTTTGCCGCTTGGGTAACGGCCCGGCGCTGTAGGGCTGACCCGGCACGTACGCGACGGGGCCGGTCGTCGTGACTTTGAAGATCGCGCACTCTTGCGTACTTGGAATGATGAAATAATTTGTGGCGGGATCGTACGAGCCGCCGTTCCATTCGACGCCGCCGCCGTGATTCGGACACGCAAAGATGCCTTGCGGCGTGGGCAAGAGCAAGATGTTTTGTTGTTTGCTAACCGCCATGCGGTACACCGGCTTGCCGTTCGTGCGATCCAGAATAACGAAGTCCCCCGCTTTGTCGCCTATTGCAAGCAGTGCACGCGCAGATCCGGCCACGCGCCCCTGAAATACAACCGGAGGCATCGCAGGATCGGAGTCGTGCGTGTCGTTTTGGAGCACTTGGTAGTACCAGCGGATTGTTGGCTGCGCCCCGCCGATGTTGAGTGCAACGACGGAATTCGAATAGAGGTCGCGGCCCTTGCGCCCGTAGAGCGTTAGATTGGGCCCGGCGTTCCCGGGAGCCACGAATAACGTCTGGGCCCCGGGATCGAACGACATGCCCGCCCATACCGCCGCGCCGCCGTGCTGCCATGAATTGCCGGGCCACGTTCCAAAATTTGGCTCGCCCGGATGCGGAACGGTGTGCCAATTCCACAGGCGCTTTCCGGTGTTCTGATCGAATGCGCTTACCAGTCCGATATTTCCATTGTCCCCGCCCGCCGTCGACAAATACACCGCGCCGTTGTACGGGTAGGCCGCGATGGAATACCAGCTATTCTGCGTCGACGACGACCCGCTCGTGCCCTCACAGCCGAGCACGTCCCAAACTTTTTTCCCGCTCGAGGCATCAAGTGCGATCGCGCGGCAGTCCTGCGTTCCAACGAACACTTTGCCGTTTGCAACTCCAACGCCGCGGTTGACCGCGTACAAAATGACATACGCAGGCGTATACGGGAAGGCCCATTTTAACGCACCCGTCTTGCCGCTGAGCGCCAGAACGTTGTCATGCGGCGTAGCGATGTAGACCGTTCCGTTGGAAACGATCGGCGAGGATTCTTGCTCGCCATCATCCGCCAGCGGCGTTATCCACGCTTTGCGCAATGAGCCGACGTTCTGTGGCGTAATGTCCGGAAAGTTGACGTACCGGTTGAATCCGTACGTGTTGCCGGGCAACGGCCAATCCAAATTGCTTTGGCTACTGGTTTGACTGGTCTGGCTGCTTTGGCTGTTTTGGCCGCCATTGCCGCCGGCACACGCTGCGAGCAGTATGGTGGTGCAAATAAGGACGACACATGAGCGCATGGCAACCTCGCGGTGGAATTCGGCGGATATTTAGTTCAGGAGAGCGTACCAACTGAGCATGCCCTTGCAACGGCACCGGATTCTTGTTGCGTTAGCCTTGATTGTACTGCTCGGCGCGGGTCTTCGCCTCTACAACCTTTCGACCGTACCCACCGAGCTCATCGCCGACGAGATCGATCTCTACAATTCCGTCCGGAGCATTGTAACGACCGGCCACGATGTCGACGGAACGCTCGCACCCTTTTTGTACTCGAAGTTTACGCGTAACCCGCCGATGTACGGAATCGCGGCTTACGCTTCGACGCTGGTTCTGGGAAAAACCGCGTTTGCACTTCGCTTTCCGGCCGTACTTTTCGGATTGGCGGCAATCGTTTTCGTGTACGGTATTGCATTCAATCTCACCGGACGCAAAGACGTCGCGCTGGCCGCGGCATTGGTTCAGAGCATCGCACCGGTTTTCGTGCAGTTCTCGCGCATCGCGTGGGAACCGGGGAGCGAACTTCCATTTCTGCTTGCCGGCTTGTACGTTCTTTCGGCGGGCCGGCTCGCGGCAGCCGCAGTCTTGCTGGCGCTAACCTGTTATACGTACATGGATGCATGGTTGTACGCAGTGATCCTGGGCTTCGGTCTGTGCGTCTTACTCCCGCCGCGGTTGCGCGGTCCGCGCTTTGCGCTGCGGGCCGCAGGCGCAGGCTTCCTGTGGTTGGTCATCGCCGCTCCGGCGCTTTGGATGTGTTTTTTCGATCCGCTTACGACCTCGAAGATCTCGCGTATCTCGACGTTCTCCGCGGGTATTTCGATGCGCACGCTCGGAATTTTCTTTGCAAACTATGCCGCGCACTTCCATTTTGCGTTTCTCGTCACCACCGGTGAGCCGCAAAGCGGCGTAACATGGCGTTATCTCAACGGATTCGGAGCTTTTTACTGGTGGGTTTTGCCGCTTGCCGCCGCAGGCATCATCGCGGCAAATTGGTACGTGCCCGATCGCGGAATGCGTTTGTGGCTGTGGCTCTGGCTGATTGCGTATCCCCTGGGCGGTTCACTGACGAATGAAGGGGCCCCGAACGCCCCTCGGACGCTAGCCGGGATGCCCGTTTTTTGCATCCTGTCGGGAATCGGATGTATCGCACTGGCTGATCTCGCGCGTGCCCGAAGCCGGGGACCAACAAAACGAGCTGTTGTGTTCGGCGGTGTCGTTCTGGCCGGAGTGCTTCTGGCAATCTCGGTCACGCGCTTCAGCAGGTTTTACTTCACCCAATACGTGCACCAAAATTCAAATGCGTGGGATTCCGGTACGCATGCCATGTTCAGCGCGGTTCGCCAATACGCACCGCATTACCGGCGCGTCTGCTTTTCGGTGTACCCTGCGTGGTACTTGATCGACAGCTACATTGACTTTTACTTACACGATGTCCCCATCGAGACGATCGACAAC
>DASRSF010000258.1:0-6351 GCA_035656615.1 Vulcanimicrobiaceae bacterium
CGCTCGCGCCGGTATACGATCGCGTGGAAGGCAAACCTCACGATGCCGGAGAGCCCGGTTCGTTTCCGTATATGCGCGGCGTGCGCAGGGATATGTACCGCGGACGGCTGTGGACGATGCGCCAGTATGCGGGGTTCGCCACCGCCGCGCAATCCAACGAACGTTACCGTTACCTTCTTTCGCGCGGAACAATGGGACTATCGGTGGCCTTCGATTTGCCCACGCAGCTCGGCTACGACTCGGACGATGCGCATGCCCGCGGAGAAGTGGGCAAGGTCGGCGTGGCAATCGACAGCGTCGAGGACATGAGCGTGCTTTTCGAGGGAATTCCGCTCGATGAAGTCACCGTCTCGATGACGATTAATGCGCCGGCATCTATCCTGCTCGCGATGTACATCGCGGTTGCGCGCCGCCGCGGGACCTCGCAACAGGCGCTCGGCGGAACGGTGCAAAACGACGTTCTCAAAGAGTACGTGGCGCGCGGAACGTACATTTATCCTCCCGAACCCTCGATGCGGCTCGTAACGGACGTGATGGCGTATTGTGCGCGCGAAGTGCCGCAATGGAACACGATCTCCGTTTCCGGCTACCATATTCGCGAAGCCGGTTCGACGGCACTTGAAGAAATAGCGTTCACGCTTTCAAATGGGAAAGCGTATTTGGAGGCCGCGCGCAGCGCCGGGCTGGATTTAGACGAAGTCGCTCCCCGTATGTCGTTTTTTTGGAACGCGCACAACGATCTGTTCGAGGAGGTCGCGAAGTTCCGCGCTGCGCGTTACCTTTGGGCACACATGACGCGCGACCAGTTTGGCTGCCGCGACCCGCGCTCGCACATGCTGCGATTCCACACGCAAACCGCGGGTTCCACATTAACGGCGCAGGAGCCGGAGAATAACGTGGTCCGCGTAACGCTGCAGGCGCTGGCGGCGGTTCTGGGCGGAACGCAATCGCTCCACACCAACGGCAAGGACGAAGCGCTTGCGCTTCCGACCGCCGAGTCCGCAAAGCTTGCGCTGCGCACGCAGCAGATCATCGGGTACGAGAGCGGCGTTACCGACGTAGCCGATCCCCTTGCGGGATCGTATTACGTCGAATCGCTTACCAACGAGCTCATCGAGCGCGCCCGAGCGCTTATCGCGCAAGTCGATGAACAGGGCGGTAGCGTTGCCGCAATTGAAAGCGGGTGGATGCAGGCGCGTATCGCTGACTCGGCCTATCTTGCGCAGCAAGCCATTGAGAGCCGCGAGCAAATCGTCGTAGGCGTAAATGCGTTCGAGGAGGCGGACGGCGCTGCGTCTGCGATACCCTTGCACCGTGTGAGCGACTCGGTGGAACGCGATCAGCACCGCCGCCTGCAAGAATTGCGCTCGCGACGCGATGGGGCTGCAGTCGCCAGAAGTTTGCAAGCGGTACGCGAGGCTGCGAGCGGTAACGACAACCTTATGCCGCGCTTCATCGACGCGGTCGACGCGGGCGCGACGCTCGGCGAAGTCTGCAACGTACTGCGCGAAGTTTTTGGCGTGTACCACGCGCCCGAAGCGATCGCTTGACGGAGATCGATCGCATCGCAATGGAGATCGATCACATCGCCGTCGTCGTGAGGGATCTGGAAGAGGCACTCGACCTTTATATGAAAACGCTCGGTTTCAGCAAGATCTATCAAGAAACGATCGCCGACCAAGGTGTGGAAGCCGTTGGGCTTGCCGCGGGCATGTCGGTCATTGAGTTACTTCGCCCGCTCAGCGAAGACTCGCCTATCGCGCGTTACCGCGGCGAAGCGCAAACGAAGCTCCACCACACCGCATACCGCGTGCCGGATCTTTCAGCGGAACTGCTACGCCTCAAGAACGCCGGCGTCCGCCTAATCGACGAGACACCCCGCCGAGGCGCTCACGGTAACATGATCGCCTTTCTCCACCCCTCGAGCACCGCCGGCGTCCTCATCGAACTCTGCCAACCCCCCGCCAAACCCTAACCCCGCACCTCTCTCGCCGCGCGCTCATAAGCGATGGGCGCACGATGACGAGAGGCTAGTAGGGGACGCCTTTGGCGCGTTGTTCGGATAGGGCTTGCATGTACCACATGAATTCGTCGAAGAATCGTGCATGATGGTCTCGGAATCGTGGATCCGTGGGTTCGCCGGCTTCGGTGAATGCTTCGGCGATGTTCGGGATCGGCAGCAGTGAGGGGATCGACGGCATACCGAGCTCGCCGAGCGTCATTCGCAGCGACATTGCGCCCCGCACGCCGCCGAAACGTCCTCCGGAATAACAGATGATCGCGGATGGTCGCCAAAAATATTCTTCCAAGAAATAATCGAGTAAGTTTTTGAGCGCGGGCGGAATCCCGTGATTATACTCGCCGCTCACAATTGCAAAACCGTCCGCGCTGCGGTAGATAGAGGCGAGCTTCTCGAGTATTTCTGGCGCTTTGCCTGCCGGATAATCCGAATACTGCATGTCCAGCAGCGGAAGACGGTATTCCATCGGATCGATGAGCGTCGACGTGCATCCGCGCCGCGCTAGTTCGTTCGTGACGAAACGAGCAGCCTTAATGCCTTGCCGCTCAACGCGCACCGAGCCGAAGATCACCGGTACCTGCATCGCTACGATATGTTTGGAGATGAACGCTCGAACCTCTTCCGCGATGCGCAGGCGTGGTTACCGGTCGGGAACGAAGTTTACCAGCGATGGGTCGAAAGAAAAAACGCGCGACGCGGTCTTTTAATGCGCTGCCGCTTTTCATAGGATTGGCGCTCGCAGCGGCGGTCGTGTGGGCAGTGCTGCCCCGTCACCATGTGGTCCGAAGAACGCACACGCACAAGCAGATCGCCGCAATAGAAACAGCCGGGCCCGCTCGCCCCGCGCCCTCACCGCAAAGCAGCGCCGAAGCACCACTGTCACCGGCGAGCCCGCAAGCGGGGCTCAGTCCCCAGCCGTCGGGCAGCCCACAGGCGCAGTCCGGCGCGAGTCCCTCAGTCAGTGCACCTGCCTCACCGCAGAATTCCGGTGGACCGGCGCAGGTGGCGATTATCATCGACGACTGCGGCCAGTGGCCCAAAACGGAACACGGATACCTGGAACTGCCCATTCCGCTCACGATGTCGGTGTTACCGCACGTCGCGTATTCGCATGCGATCGCGCAGGACGCCGAAACTGCCGGCAAAGGCATCATGCTTCACCTACCGATGGAACCGCTCTCGCACATCGTTGCGGGTCCGGGCGAGATTCGCACGGCGATGAGCGATTCGGCGATCGCGGCTCAAACGGAGAACGACATTGCCCAAGTGCCGTTTGCCGCGGGCGTCAATAACCACGAAGGGAGCGCGGCCAGCGCCGACCCGCGCGTCATGAAAGACGTTATCGATGTGGTAAAAGCGCACAACTTATTCTTTATCGACTCTCGCACCAATGCGAAATCCGTCGCCGCGGAGCAAGCGCAGCAGGAGCACGTTCCCAACGCATCCCGCGATGTTTTTCTCGACAACCGCGCCGATGTTGCTTACAGTGAGGCCATGCTCCGGCGCACTGCAGATATCGCAAGACAAACGGGCAGCGCGATCGCAATCGGCCATCCCAAACCTACCACATTGGAAGCGCTGCGGCTGATGTATCCGCGAATGCAAGCCGAAGGCGTTCGCTTCGTTTTAGCCTCCGAGCTGGTGCACTAACGGACGACACCCGGCGCAAGCGACGCGTCTATTTCCGTTTCAAACGTGCGGTTCCACGGCAGGGTGATATCCATCGCCGCAATGTGATAGCCCGGATAGAGTTGCGGAAGCAGCGCCGCAGCACCGTTCCAAAGCGCGGCGCGATTGAACGTCTGCGCCGCAGCGGCTTGCGCCGGCAATAAGTAGGTATGGTCGCTGACGCCCTGCCGGTCAAGCAGCGTGTTCAGCTGCGGCCGCACTTCATCGTGAAACAGATAATCGTCGACGAAACGATTGAACGTGAACTCCTTATGCGCCAAGGCGTTATACGTCCCGGCCCGCCGACCGACGCCGGCGGCCACTGCCTCCGCCAGCGCAGTACCCACGGTATTCGCGTTCGTATTCCATGAAGAATACGCATCCAGGTTGGTTGCGGCTCCCGAAGCGAGCAACTGTGCTGCGAAATGTGCTTGATCGGCGTACGTGTCCTCGAGAAATGTCAGGTCGGCCAGAGCTACGGACTTATGCACTGCTTCATCCGCTTCAATCGCGCGCAAGAGTTGCGCATCGAGCTGCGCACCGGTATGAGGAACGCGCACGTACAGATCGATGTCGCTTGCGGAATCGACGCGCTCACCGCCGCACAAGGCCACTAGTCCGCCGATTGCGGTATCGATGGGCGAATATTCCAGCGGATCGTTGTACGCGGCGCCGTCCGGCGTGGAGTACCGTACGGAAATTCGAGGTGTCCAATGAATGCCGCGTGCAAGCGCCCGCGCAACGAGCGCCATGCCGAGTTCATCCGCTCCGGGTTCAATGGTTACCCGGCCCGAAAGCTGGTCTTGCTGAACGCGTGCCTGCAGCGCCGCGACTTCCTTGACGTGTAATCCGACCGGGCCGGCATCGTCTTGTCCCAGAACCAAGTCCGAAATGGAGTCCGCCTGCGTGAGGTCGAGCGCGTACATATCCACGGCCCAGTTGCGCGCGCGTGTCTCCAAGTACGATTGCAACGTCGCGCCGGAAAGCTCGCGCAAGTGCGCCGCGCGCATTTGCTCGGAAGGTAACGGGGGGTCATGCAGGTTTGCGTAGTCTTGCACATACTGCCACAGCGGATACGCTGCAAAAAACGACGCGGCGGGGCCCAGAGCGGGCACGCCGGTCGGAGCCAACCGCATGATGGTACCGAACGACCCGATCCATGTTTGGGGATAGCGCCGGCGCAGCTGACGGAATTCGTTGAGCCGGAAGCGCGCGTCTGTATAACCCACGCCCGGAACGCGTGAGGCAACCAATCCCCCATACGCCAGCATGTCGCTCGAAATCACAAAAGCCGCCGGGCGCCGCGGCGCCGAGGCGTTGAGCCACTTGATGATTGCATCCGGCCGGCCGAACACCAGGTAGTTGCCCAGGAGATTGCGCGGCGGTTCGATGACCTGCCGTCCCGCGATCGCTCCGAGCATTTGCGGAAGCTGACGGGTTACCGGCCTATCGTCGAGCGGAACAAAAGCGATTGCGGCCAGGATAAGTGCAGCCAGGCTCATGGAGCCTGCGGTGCGGCTTGCTTTATACCGTAGCGCCGCGCTCGGTCAGCAAATTGACGAACAGCAGTACGACGGCGATCGTAAACGCAATCCAAATCCACCCCGGGAAGAGATTCAAAGCCAACCCGGCTACCCAGACGGCGAATAAGGCTGCGATAACGCTCCACGGTATTGCGGCCGGCGCGGCCATGTACGTACTCCTTTCGCGCGCGCTGTGCGCTTTTCGAATTCATACTTACCCTTTGTGCAGACTTGCGCGCAGCGACCCGCCGTTCGCGTGCAAGGTCGCTTTTGCTTGCTCGGCGTCCATACCGCGCATTGCCATGACGACGGCCGCTTTCACGCTCCCCCCCGAAGCGTCCAAGACCTCACGCGCCCGGTCCTCCGATACACCGCTAAGGCCGGTGACCAAACGCAGGGCCCGCCCGCGCAGTTTTTTATTCGTCGCGACGACGTCAACCATCAAATTGTCGTAGACTTTTCCAAGCATGACCATCGTCGCGGTAGAGATCGTATTGAGCAAGATCTTCTGAGACGTGCCCGCCAACATTCGCGTACTGCCGGTAAGCGGCTCGGGACCGGTAGCAAGGACAATGGCGTATTCGGCCGCGGACGCGAGCGGACTATCCGGGCTGTTGCTTACGCCTAGCGTCCATGCGCCTTGCTCACGTGCCGCGGTAACCGCGCCTACGACGAAGGGTGCAGTTCCGCTCGCGCTGATCGCCAGGACCGCGTCGCCGGCCCGCACGTGTTCGCGCATCTCGGCGACCCCCGCGTCGCGATCGTCCTCTGCGCCTTCGATTGCACGCGTAAGCGCCTGAATGCCGCCGGCAATGTGCGCACACACGAGCGAAGGATCCGTTCCGAACGTCGGCGGCATTTCGGAGGCATCCAGATAACCGATGCGTCCGCTGGTTCCGGCGCCCACGTAATGCAGCCGCCCGCCGCGCCGCAGACGCACCGTGATCTCGTTCACTGCTTGCGCGACCTGCTCGCTAACCGCAAGCACGGCAGCCACTGCGGCGCCGTGCTCGCCCGCGAGTACGCGAACCAGCTGATTCGCAGGCATCTCATCCAGCCCGAACGTGTTCGGGCTGCGCAGCTCGGTTTGCGGAATGTTGCTCATCTAGAGTTTATCCGCTTCGGCGAGCGCGCCGAGAA
>DASRSF010000259.1:0-9210 GCA_035656615.1 Vulcanimicrobiaceae bacterium
GAACTGCACGGCCTCGCCTTCGATGGGCAGCGGTTCTCCCAGCGGTCGTTCCAGCCCGTCGGCGGGCTGGACGTGCGTCATGCGTGCTGCGCACCGTAAGCCCACCCGTTGCGGCTCACCGTCGCACTCACGCACCCGTACAACGATGCCGTCACCATCGTGAGCCGGCTTGCACGCCACAATAACAACGGCGTCCGTGTCCGCTGTGAACAGCCGCACGCGCGGTTCGTGCGCGAACCGCTGCCATGCGTGCTCCAACATCGAGGGCGCTGCCTTGTGAAACGGTGCAAATGCGTACTGGATTTGATGCGCGCCGAGATCCGCGTGCTCATCGGGCCAGGTCGTCCCGCGCAGCAGCGAGTGCCCGAGTGTGATGAAGCCCTGGCTGGTCGTGCGCGCGTTCCACCCGTACGTATCGAGCGCGAATATCGCAAGACCGTCACCGCTGCTGTTTTCAATCGCTGCAAAGCGCTGACCGGGTACTTCGTATTTAGCCCGTTCGGCGGCCGATTCTTCACCGGTACTGCGGCGAATGATGCCGTGCGGCGCGCCGTAGCTCGCCTGCGGCGCCGAAAGCGGCACTTCATTTTCCATCCGCAACAACGTACGACGCTCCGCCCACTGCACGTCGAGCTCCATCCGCAAGAATGGTTCGCCCGAGAAAAGCGTTACGCGCATAACGCCCGGCGACTCGCCAAAACGGTAATCGAGGATGAGCGCGCCGTCTTGCACGCGGGCTCCGCAGGCCGTGGCTTCACGCCCGAGCTGCAGTGATTGGCGATCGATATTCCAAGCTTCCCACGCTTTCGGAACATCGCGATACAGGCGCAACACGTTCCCACGCGTGCACACATTCCGGCGCCCTTTGACGGCGAGGTCGACGATGATTCCGGTGCGGTGTATCTTGGCATGCACCAATCCGTTGTCGAACGTGAACACGCCGCCCGCCGCTATAGGTTCAATCCGCTGCGGGCCGGCGGACGGACGCCGCTCGCGCGGCAAGATGGACTGCGTGGCGGAAATGACGCGAGCGACTGCCGCTTCGGCTTGCGCATACTCCTCGCGTACGTCGCCATACACCGCCTCAATCGACGTGCCGGGTAGAACGTCGTGGAATTGATTGCGCAGCGTGATCTCCCACGCGTGGCGAAGCAAGGTGTGCAGTTCCGCCACGCTTGCACGCGGCGCGTGCACGGCCAGGCACCACGCAAGCAGTTCTTCGGCTTCGTTGAGCGAGCGTTCCAAGAGCGCGTTGTGCATCTTGACGTCGTGATGCGTCGTATACACGCCGCGATGGTACTCTAGGTACAGCTCGTCCTTGTGGACCGGAAGCGAAGTGCGAGTCGCCCGCACGCCGTCAAACCAGTCCCGTAAACGAATCCATCTGCCGAAATGCGGGACTTGCCGCAGCATCTTTGCCGTAACGCCGCCGCCGCCGTCGCCGTATCCCACGACAAGCGGTTCATTGCGTTCTTTGGCGCGCAGAATGCGCCAGGGGTACGGACCGCCGTCGTACGATTGGATCAGGGCGGCAATCACGGAACTGCCGTCGGGTCCTTCCCAGACGAATTGCGGATACGGAAATTTCGTCGTGTCGTTCCACTGCAGCTTCGTCGTCGCGAAGTACGGAATGCCGGCATGCGCGAGCAACTGCGGCAGCGTGTTCATAAAACCGAACGAATCCGGCAACCACGCGATCTGCGGCACGCGGTCGAAATGTTGGGTGCAAAATTCGTAGGCGAACAGCATTTGCCGCAGCAGCGACTCGCCCGAGGGAATGTTGCAATCGCTCTCCACCCATAACGCCGCCACGTCGGGATCGAACCGGCCTTGTTCGATGTAGGCCTCGACCCGTTCGATCAGACTGCCGCCGGCTTCTTGAACGAAACGGTAGAGTTGCGGCTGACTCTGCACAAAACGGAATGCGGGATCGCGGTCGAGCAAATCACACGCAATGGCAAACATGCGCGCCGCTTTACGGCGTGTCTGCTCGTACGTCCAGAGCCAGGCAACGTCGAGGTGACTGTGTCCTATTACCGGCAAGTCGCCGGTACGCTCACGCCCGTTTTCCGGCGAAACGGCCCGTACCGCGATCGTTTGTGCCGGATGTTCGCGCGAGCGCGCCTGCAAATACCACCAGATGATGCCGCGCCCCGCCGGTAAGCCGCTGGTCGGCAGCGACTGCAGCTCCACCTCCAAAGTTAACTCCCGCGGCTGCGAGGACGGCGGAAGCACGACGTCGTGATGCTCGCGATCGTAGGCGCCCGCGATTTCGCCGTCTACACGCAGCAGCGCGCCGGTGCGCGTATGATACTCCACCGCGAGGAAATGCGTCTGCGGCGGCAGAGCCGCTTGCAGCATCGCAATCGCTCCGTCGCGGCCGTTCTCTTCCAGGCGAATCTCCATGCGCGGGTCTGGCGGCTAGTTGCCCACCAACTCCTTGAGCGCATGTTCGAAGATCTTCGGTGCCTTGCCCTGAAAGAGCACGGACTCATTGCCGCCGATCTGTTTGCGCAGTTCAACGAGCTCGTCGCGCATCGCCGCCGCCTTTTCGAATTCCAGATGCGCGGCGTATTCGTGCATCTTTTTCTCCAGTTCCGCGGCCATACTCATCGCAACGTCGCGCGGAATTTTTTCCCGGCGGATGTCGGCGCGCGTCTCTTCGGTGGAGCCGATCATCGCGAGAATATCGCGAATCTCTTTGCGCACGCTGTGCGGCTCGATGCCGTGATCGATGTTGTATTGCAGCTGCAGTTCGCGCCGGCGCCGCGTTTCGCCGATCGCCCTGGCCATCGATTCGGTCACGGAATCCGCGTACATGATCACCTTGCCCTCCACGTTACGGGCCGCACGGCCGATCGTTTGAATCAACGATGTGCCGCTGCGCAGATACCCTTCCTTGTCGGCGTCCAGGATGCCGACAAGCGAGACTTCTGGCAAGTCCAGACCTTCGCGAAGCAGATTGATTCCCACCAGAACGTCGAAAACGCCCAGGCGCAAGTCGCGCAGAATCGCCACTCGCTCGAGCGTGTCGACCTCGCTATGGAGATAACGTACCCGAAAGTTCATCTCGATCAGAAAGTCGGTAAGATCTTCAGCCATCTTCTTCGTAAGCGTGGTCACGAGAACGCGTTCCTTGCGCTCCGCCCTCACCCGAATCTCTTCCATGAGGTCGTCCACCTGGTTGCGGGTCGGACGAACGTCCACTTCCGGATCGACCAGCCCCGTGGGTCGGATGATCATCTCCACGACCTGCGTGCTGCGGCCGGTTTCGTAGGTGCTCGGCGTTGCCGATACGTAGACGATTTGCTTGACGTGATCGTCGAATTCATCATAGGTCAGCGGGCGGTTGTCCAGGGCGCTCGGCAAACGAAAGCCATGCTCCACGAGCGAGAGTTTGCGCGAACGGTCGCCGCCGTACATCGCATGGACTTGCGGCAGCGTAACGTGTGACTCGTCGACGAAGACCAGCCAGTCCTCGGGAAAGAAGTCCAGCAAACACCACGGCGTCGAACCGGGTTCGCGCCCGGTGAGGTGACGCGAGTAGTTTTCAATGCCGTTGCAATATCCGACCTCGCGAAGCATGTCCAGGTCGTACCGCGTGCGCGTTTCGAGCCGCTGCGCTTCGAGCAGCTTGCCGTTCGCGCGGAAAAACGCAAGGCGTTCGTCCAGTTCGGCTTCGATCGACTGCACCGCGCGCCGCAGCTTTTCGTCCGGCGTTATGAAGTGCTTGGCGGGAAAGATATGCAGATCGTCTTTGCTTTCAACGTATTCGCCGGTCATGATATTCACGACGTTGATGGCCTCTATCTGATCGCCGAAGAACTCGATGCGGTGAATCAATTCTTCGTCGACGCCCATGTATTCGAGCGTATCGCCGCGCACGCGAAACGTACCGCGCACCATGTTGATGTCGTTGCGCCGGTATTGCATGTCCACTAATTTGCGCAACAGCGCGTCGCGGTCGATTTCCTCACCGATCCGTAAGCGCACCGACATCTCGAGGTAGTCCGAAGGCGAACCCAAGCCGTAGATGCACGAGACGGAGGCAACGATCAGCGTGTCACGCCGCGTGATCAGCGACTGCGTCGCAGAGTGGCGCAACCGCTCGATCTCGTCGTTGATTGAGCTGTCCTTCTCGATGTAGGTGTCGGTGTGCGCGATATACGCTTCGGGCTGATAGTAATCGAAATACGAGACGAAATACTCGACCGCGTTTTCCGGAAAGAAGTCGCGGAACTCGGCGCACAACTGTGCCGCCAGCGTCTTGTTATGGGACAGGACAAGCGTCGGCTTCTGGACCATTTCGACCACGCGCGCCATTGCCAGGGTCTTGCCGCTCCCGGTCACGCCGAGCAACGTCTGTGCCGGGTCTCCTCGCCGAACGCCTTCGCCCAGCGTCTCGGTAGCCTTGGGCTGGTCCCCCGCGAGTTGGTACGGCGTGACGAGTTTAAATTTGGTGGCCATTTCCGCTCCTTCGACGCGCAGCTTGCCGGTCCAGCGAGGGTTGCGCCAGCCAGGGCGGAAACCTCATTGCGCCTGCTTACGCCCGGGAGACGCACCCCTTGAGCCACAACCCTCTGCTCTTTAGCGGAAACTCGAACCAGCAACTGGCCGAGGAAATCGCCAAGCGCTTGAAGCTGCACGTCGGCAAAGCGCTTGTCTCCAAATTTAAGAACGAAGAAACGCGCGTACAGATTCAAGAGAACGTGCGGGGCTCGGAAGTGTTCGTCATCCAGTCGCTGTGCAAGTCGCTCAACGGCAACGGCGTCAATGATTCGATCATGGAACTGCTGCTGATGATCGACGCCGTCAAACGCGCCTCGGCTGCGCGCATCACCGCGGTCATTCCGTATTACGGGTACGCAAAGCAAGACAAGAAGACGACGGGCCGCGAACCCATCTCGGCAAAAGTCGTCGCGGATATGCTCAAGAGCGCGGGCGCGAACCGCATGGTGACGATGGATTTGCATGCGGCGCAGTTTCAGGGCTTCTTCGATGGCCCGGTCGATAATTTGATGGCGATGCCGACGCTCTGCAACTATCTCAAAAAAGAGGGCCTGAGCGAGGGGCGCATCGTCGTCGTTTCGCCTGACGCGGGCGGCGTGCACCGCGCCGAACTTTTTGCCAAGCGCCTGAACGCGTCGCTCGCCATCGTTTTCAAGCGCCGTCCCGAGCCGGATATCTCCGAAGTCACCGATATCGTCGGCGACGTTGCCGGTAGGGTTGCCGTTGTCGTCGACGACATGATCTCGACGGGCGGCACGCTCGCCAAGGCGGCGGAGGCGATTATCGCGCGCGGCGCGACGCACGTCTACACCGTCGCCTCGCACGGAATTTTCGCGGGCGAGGCGATACGCGTGCTGGACGACTCGGCGATCGAGCGCGTGATCGTCACCAACACCATCCCGTTCCCGGACGTCTCCGAGCATCCCAAGTTCGTGCAACTTTCGATTGCGCAGACGTTCGCGGACGCCATCAACCGCATTACCACGAACCGGTCCATCTCCGAGCTCTTCACGGACGACGGAGAAAAAAAAATGAATGATCTTTCAGCGGCAGCGCTTGAACCCGCCGCCGTCACAACCTAGAACGTAAGGAATACATGGCACAACAGCATTCACTCAGCATCGAACGCCGCGAGAGCGCCGGTACGACCAAAGCCCAGGCCCTTCGCCGCGAAGGCAAAGTGCCCGGCGTGCTCTACGGTCACGGATCGGCGGAATCCATTGCCGTCGAGCAACGGGCATTCAGCGACCTGCTGCATCACGGCGGCCGTTCGGGACTCGTGCAACTTACGCTGAACGGCAAAAAGTTCGAAACGGCGCTCGTGCGCGACGTGCAAATCGATCCGGTGTCGCGGCGACCCATCCACATTGACCTGCAGCGCGTTACGGCCAATGAAACGGTACACGCGAAGCTACCGCTTGTGACGACCGGCACGCCGGACGGCGTGCGCAATTCCGGCGGCGTGATGGATGTGCTGGCGCACGAAATCGAAGTCGAAGGTCCCGCCAATAAACTGCCCGAGAATCTGCAAGTCGACGTAACGAACCTGGGCATTCACGAGCACGCAACAGCGGGAGACGTGCCTTTGCCGAGCGGCTTGCGTTTGTTGACGCCGCCCGACACCGTCGTCGTGACGGTCGAACCCTCGAAGACCGCGCGTGCGCTCGAAGAAGCCGAGGCTGGTGCGGCGCTCGAGGAAGCGCAGCCGGAACTGGTTCGTGAAGCACCGGAGGGTCAGTCCGAATAAGGCGACCCTCGCCCGAGCCTGTTCGCATCATCGCGGGGTTAGGAAACCCCGGCAACGAGTACGCGGGCACGCGCCACAACGTCGGCTTTATGGCCGTGGACGAGGTGGCGCGCCGGCTCAACCTCACCGCGTGGAAAACCAAGGACGGCGCCCGCCAGGCCTACGATTCCGCGCGCCGTTTAGTATTGGTGCAGCCACAGACCTACATGAACAACAGCGGCGTACCGCTGCGGATCATCGCCTCGTGGTATCGCGTACAGCCGCAAGACCTGCTGGTCATGTACGACGACATGGATTTACCGTTCGGCAAGCTGCGCATGCGTCCGTTCGGCGGACACGGCGGCCACAACGGAATGCGCTCGATCATCGCGACCATCGGTGAGGAATTTCCGCGCATTCGCATCGGCGTCGGGCGCCCGCGTTTCGAAAGCATCGACCACGTACTCAGCCCATTCTCGCCCGAAGAAAAAACAATGTTGCCGCAGATCGTGGGAGCGGCGGCCGACGGCGCCCTGCTCTGGTTCAACGAAGGCATCGAGGCAGCAATGCAGTTCGTCAATACGCTAAAGATCGCCTAACCAATTCATCGTAGGAGCGAAGCGGCGTAGCCGCCGAGCGGCGTAAGCAGCCCCGCAGGGCACCGCTTGTGACGCCGGTGCGTTAGAATAATGGAAGTTTTGTCGATAAGATGAGGACGGAGGTTAGCGGATGCCGGCATTCAAGGGCAAAGCATTCGTCGTACGCGTCGATGAGGCGAGCGCGTACGCACAAAATACGACGTTTTTCGATGACCTTGCGTATCTTGCTCGCGAACGGGTCCATCCCATCGTCGTTGCGCCGACTCCCGCTGCCGGCCGCGCTATCGTGCGGACCATTAATCGCAGCGGCAATATGGCGGTCGGGCTGTCGGGCAGCGACGCGGCCATGCTGCCGCGCACCGCTTCCGGCATCGGAACCGTGCAGATCGGCATTCTACAGACGCTTACGGCAGCAGGCTATATACCGGTGATCGAACCGACCGCCTTTGCGGTATTCGACCAAAACGATCTTCGCGTCGCGGCGGACGAGGTGGCGCAGCGCGTTGCCTGTGCGACCGACGCCGTACGCGCGATATTTTTCCACGCGCTTGGCGGTGTGCCCGATCCGCAGACGGCCTCGCTCATCAGCGAGCTGACACCGGCGGAAGCGCTCGCAATCGCGCAGAGCCCGCGTGTTCCCAAAGATTTACGGCAAGCGATTCGCGCGGCGGCGCTCGGCGTACGGGCCGGCGTGCAGCAAGCCCAAATCCTGGACGGCCGGATCGCCCACGCGACCGTCGTCGAGCTGCTCACAGCGCATCATCTGGGCACACGCGTCACCGGAAGCGTGTTTACCGGCGCTGCATAGCGCACGGATCCTCTGAGCCTTGCAGCGCCGCGATGCGTTGCGCGGCCGCCGGATAGTCCATCATGTACCAGTACGCGAACGGATTGGGACACGCAGGCAATAACCCTTGGTCGTCGCGCCGCAGCTCGGACCGCACTGCGGCGATCTTATCGCCGGTAAGGGCCAGCGCGGCCTGATCGGTCAGCAAATTGAGATTGCGAACATAGCCGTCGTAGAACGGAAGGGCGACCAGGTACACGCCGCCCATGATTGCCCCAAGCAACGCCAAACGTGAGACCGGGTCGTCGTCGCGTCGAAACCCGATGCGGTCGGAAATGAAGACCGCAATTGCCGTGCCCAAAACCAGAAAAGCGCCTTGAATCAACGCCAAATGGAGCCCGCTATTCGCGGCGATCCAGGCGTACGCACGCGCTAACGTAAAGCGGACTTCGGGCTGGCTGTCGCCCGCGAGCAGTGTGTCCGAAATGACGATGCGCTGCGAGCCGCCCCAGCCGCTGACATACGATATGCCCAGGCGCGTTCGTCCGCTGACGTGCTGCTCGACGATCGGAACGTGGATACCGGTGATCCGCTCCAATCGGTTGACGTCGGCTGCGGCCGCGCTCGATGAGGCCAGCGGCGTTAGCGGCTGCGAGAACGGAAGGAAGACGTACGGCGCAACATACGAGACGAGCAGCGTACCGCCGATCACTCCGGCAATCGTGTAAAAATACCATTGGTGCGTGCGGTCGGCGAGCCACAGTACGACGGCCGCAATGCAGCCGGCGACGATCATCGCAAGGATTGTACCGGCGATCCAATGCAGCAGCCAGACGCGAAACAGCGTTTGCGTAAGGTCCATCAGCCGCACGAACCGGTATTCCGCCGCCGCCGGAATCAACGCGACCAGCCGCCCCAGCAGCGCAAGCAGCGCACCGAAACAAAAACGCACGGCGAACGCTGAACCGAGTCTGACACGCAACGTGTCACGTAGGCGCCCGGACCGTCCAGTATGCCAATACCAAGCCAGAACGGCGATCTGCAAAGCAACCGTAACTATCCATAACGGAATGCGAACCGCTTCCAAGTGCGCGGCTGCCGCTGCACGAGCGGGATCGATCAGATCGATCGGTGAGCGAGTGAGCAGATCGTGCGCGGGAATCCCATCCACGAGTCGGTCCAGAGCATTTGGCCGGCCTAGCATTGGCTGCCCATCTTCGCGGTGGCCAACAGAATCGCTTTTTACGCATAAACGGCAAAGGTTGCATTCTCCGCGGCGAAAGAGACGCAATCACGTCCCGAGCGTTTGCTGTGATACATGGCCGCATCCGCGATCTCCAGCAATGCGTTGCAATCCGATGCGTCATATGGGAACGCGGCGACGCCGACGCTTGCGGTAATGCGCTGACGCACGCCGAAGTCGGTGGCGCGAACGGCCGTACAAAAGCGCTGCGCGCGTTCAATTGCACCGGTCTTGTGGGCATCCGTCACGACGGCGCAAAACTCGTCGCCGCCATTTCTAGCCGCTAGATCGACTCCCGCGATCAGATGATCGCGTAGCACCGCAGCCATTCGCACGAGTACCGTAT
>DASRSF010000260.1:0-15181 GCA_035656615.1 Vulcanimicrobiaceae bacterium
CAGGTAGAGAAAACCCCCGAGGCCGTACTGGGCACTCGGGTGGTCGTCGCCGGACCCGGTGGAACGCCCGAGCTCCCTGGCCACCGATGCCAGCGCGTGCATGTTCAAAGTGTAAAGCGCGTGATGACGCTCTGCGCAGCGGTGCATGATTTGACGCTCGACGAGTTGAGTTTGGTGTTTGGGCACGGCGCCCTGGAAGTGGAACGGCTATTACGAACAGCCCTGCTGATCCGGCGCGACGGTGATTGTCTGCACATCCATCCGCTCATGCGTGAAGTATTGCTGCAAAACGACGCGGATTGGCGTGAGCTCGTGGCCTGGCTTGCGGAGAAAATTGAAGGCTTAGGCGGCTTTAGCCGAGCCGCGGAACTTTATCGCATCGCGGGTTCCGATGATGCGGCGGCGCGTGCCTTGTCGGCCCTTCCGCTCGGTGTCTTGCAGGGCGGAGCACATGCGTTCGATCTCTCGTCGTTGCCGCTTAGCATGTTGGAGAAGTATCCCAAGCTCATCGCCGCGGCAGGCGTGCATCGCTCCGACATCTCAACGCAGCGGCTGGCCGCGACGTTCGAGGCGTTGACCGAACGTCAAGACTCCGAGGTCGTTGTTGCGGTCGCACAAGCGTATGCGGGGCGTTTGACCGATCCGGTGCGGGCAACGCAGGTGCTTCATCACCCGCTCGTCCGCGCCGCCGCAGAAAGTTCGCCCGTCGTACGGTTGCAACTCGCCGGATGGGAGGAGACAATCGCCGTCCACTTCGGTGCGGCAGCCGGCGTGCAGGCCAGGCTGCAGGCCGCGTACAGCGCATTGCAAAGCGGCCGCCTTCCGTTTCACCGCGCGCGCATAGCACATTACCTGGACGTGGTATGCAAACGCCGAGGCCACCGTGAGGAATCGTTGTATTGGGCGGGTGAAGCAATAGCCGCGGGGCGCGAGTGCGGCCCGCGCGAGCGCGCCGGGTTGCTTCTGGCCGCAATCTATACCGCTTGGTTTTGGGGCGACGACGATACCGCCGCGGCATACATTGCGGAATTGCAAACGGCATCATCGGCCACGCATCATCCGGACTACGCTTGGGCCATGCGCGCGCTCGATCCCCAAACCATGGATTCTGCGCTGCCGCTCTGGGATGCCTCGACAACCCTGCTTGGCTTAACGATGGCGGCGGCAAAGCGCTTCGGCCGGGAACGCGAGCTGCTGTTGCAGCGCGCTTTGGCACGTTGCGAAGAAACCGGAACGCCGTGCTTCACGACATTGTTCGCTCGCGCGGTCAGCGAACCGCATATGCGCGTCCAAGATTGTGAGCGCATCATCGCGATGGCCGATCCTGCCGAATTGCCCGAGTTCCGCACGGCGGTTCGTGCGTACATGCAGGGCAAACCCTCATTTCTCGACGAGTTCGCGCGGCGCTTCGCGGCCGATGCAGGCGGTGAGGTGCGGCCGGCTCACGGCTCTCTTCGGCTAGAGGTTTTACGCGAGCGCGTGATCTATGAGGGGCAAGCCTATCGGCTGACTCCGCGTGAAGCCGCGCTTCTTGCGTATTTAACGCGTCACCGGATCGGAACGCCGCGCGAAGAGATACAAGACGCCTTGTGGCCGGATTTGGATCTTCTGGCCGCGCGTGATTCTTTGTACAGCATGCTTCACCGGCTGCGTAAGCGCGTCCGCGGTGCCCACCAACTCGTCGAGGGAATCGGAAATGCATATCGCCTAGGCGATGAAGTGCAAGTCGACCTTTGGGATATCGAATTCGTTGCTCAACGCGTACAACGTTCGCAAGCCTTGACCGACACCAGTGACGTAGAACGCTGGTACGCGTACATCCAGACACGCGCTCACCCGCATCTTCAACAGCTGGAGTGGTTTGCTCCGATCGAATTTCGCGTACGCGAACAAGTGCGCACACTTGGCCGAAGGCTCATCGCGCAAGCGCAGGAGCGCAACGACGTCACGGCGATCCTGCGGCTAGCCTCCGATCTTATCGAAGAAGACCCATGCGACGAATGGGCGCACGGTGTCGTCATACAACTCCACTTAGCACAGAACGACCGTATCGAAGCAATGCGTGCCTACCGCCGCTACTGCACGCTCTTAGAGCAGCAAATCTGCTCCAAACCTTCCCCCGAAATGCAAGAAATGGCCCGCACCAAAAGCCTAGCCTAAGCAACGCTCGCGCGGGGGCTTCGCCACGCTGCGCCGTGGTTCGACAAGCTCACCATGACATGGAAAGGCTCGTTCATTTCGACAAGGTCAAGGTCACCTTTAGTTTGGTGGAAGCATCTGCATTGCACCTTCTGTCATCCTGAGCCTGTCGAAGGACGGCCGAGCGCAGTCGAGGCTTCGCCACGCTGCGCCGTGGTTCGACAAGTTCACCATGACATGGAATACGTCGTTTATTTCGACAAGACGGCGTGACGATGATGAGCGCTTGCGGTTCGTTCGTTTGCGTTAGGCTAGAGGGGTTAGTGAGGCGAAGAGGAGGGCGCTTTTTGAACGGGTTTTGAGGGCGGCGATGACGAGCATTGCGTGGATGGGGCTCATGACGTGGGTGCGGGCGTACAACAGCATGCAGGCGCGGCGGAGCAAACCGAATTCTGCGTCGGCTTGTGCGGCCGGCTCGTCGAATCCCCATTTTACGCAGGCGCGATTTGCTTCGCGCGCAATCCGCGCCAGCATCGACATCGCGGTACGTCTTGGTAAATGGATGCGGGGCTGCCCGCGTTTATCGAACGCGGCTTCGATGGCAGGCGTCCAATCGGCGACCGCAGCCTGTTCGCACGCGCTCGTGCTTGAGCCGTGATCGGACGCGGCTCTGCGCACCGCAAAGTACAGCGCATGCGCGGCGGCATCATCCAGCGGCGCTGCGGGCTCATGGTCTTGAAACAAGCGGCGCAGCGCGGCGGCCGGGCTAATTCCGTTTGCGTTCGCATAATAGCGAAGGACGTCCAGCGCGGCGCAGGCCTCGCCGGCACCGATAGGCGTTCTGAGGCGCCCGTGCCGGTCGCAGGACGTACGCAAAGGCCGCAGCGCCGACGAAAACATCGTCGCCTCATCGCGCTTGAGCGATTGCATAATCCACCGCGCGGCCCGGATCCCGTACCCTGCATGCGTTGCGATGACGTCCGCGCAACCGGAGTCGCAGCGGTGTTTCGTCTCGACGCTCCGCTCTGCGCGAATGTCGTGCAAGAGCCGTAGGACGGTCCGCGGGTCAGGCGGAGCCGCGACGATGCCGTGGCGATTGAAATGGGCGCGAAGGATCTGCGGCCAAGCGGGCTGCGGATACTTCGCCGGGGCGGAGCCGCGCTGGTGTTTCATGGTTTCTACAAAGTAGCCGAATCCTCTGACGATGAACTGATATCGTGCGCTTTAAGGGCATAGATCTCTGAAAGTGTCGGGATGCGGCCCAGTAGAGCGCTGGTCAACGCGATCGAGGGCGAGCCGACATGAATCCGCAAACCGTCCGCCCGCTGCACCGTCCCCGGAGCCGCCCAGGTGCACACGCAGCGCAAGGGCTCCTCCGATCGGCCGCCCGGTTCATCCAGGGCCTGTGCCCACGACGCGCCGGCCTTCAAGAAGACCTCATGCAGTTTTTGTTTTTCAGCTTCACGCCGCAGCGCTTCGGACCGGGGCAAGACCGCCGTCGGCACCCGCACGCGCTGGCCCGAAAGGACCGACGCGGCGAATCGAAGGTCGGCTAAACGCATATTCGGCGCTCCAATTTCAACGCGATCGACCCCTAGTCGCGCAAGGCGTTGACCCTGCTGCAAACCCATGTACGAAAGCACGTTTTCGTTTGCATTGCGCGGGACGCGTTCATCGAGCGAAATGGCATCGGCGCGGCTGAGTCCCCACGTTATAAGCGGGATAACGTCGTTTGCGCTTACGCGCACGGATCGATCGTACGATGCACACTGGGGATCGATGCCGGTGAGCGGCGCCGAAGGTTGAACTCCGGAGAATTCGGCGGTCTTCTTATCGGGTGCGATGATTGCGGCTACCGCGCCCGTTTCGGCGGCCATCTCGCAAAGCGTCAAGCGCTGATCTATATCGAGCTGCCGTATGAGTGAGCCGGCAAACTCAATGGCAAACCCAACGCCGCCGTGGGTTCCGACTTTGCATACGGCGTGTAAAGCCAGATCGTACGCGGAAACATGTTTGCCGAGCCGGCCCGTCAAGAGCACGCGCATTACGAGCGGGCGCTCCATGACCACGCATCCGCTGAACAGCCCGCCGCTCTGTGCAGTAACGCCGGCGCCAACCGGCAACGCACCCAAAGCGCCCAGGCAGGCCGTACGCGGATCCCGCGAAAGAACGGCGTTGCCGGCAAGGATGGGGCTGGGCCGTGTGCTTAGAACTCCTGCAATTCCGCGTTCGCCGCCGTCCACCAAACGAATATCGTGATACCGCGCCCACTCACGCATGCAGCGCGCTTCGTACGTGGGATGCGCCGGTTTTTTTTCTTGGGGGCCGTCCATAACCACGACGGCGTCGATGAAAATGAGATCGATCTCGTCCGAAACAGTCTCTAATTTATGCAGATCCCATACGGAATCAAAGTAATTTTTGCGCGGGTCTATAAGTGCACCCACTGATCAGCCGCCTTTCCTTCGCTAACAGCTCGTCTACGTAACAAAAAACTCATCACAAGGCGCGCATCTCAAAAGTGATGCGGTTCGTAATGTACCATTTGCGGGATCGCGCGGTCAAGGCTTTGCAAAATTCAAGAAAACGTTACGTAAAGCCACCTAAATCGTCAGATCAGCGTCATTGACAGAAAGATACTTGTTAGATACGGCTCAGTATCGCGCCAGTTTCGCTCTGTATTATTGCGATAAAAGTCAGCGTTTACCGCAATAGTGATTGCTGCCGGATAGGTTGGACAATGGTACTTACTGCAACGCACGACACGATTCAGGTCCGCACCGAGGACTTAGCGCAACAGAAGCGGGAGCTCATGCGCGAGAAGCTCTCACGCGAGCTCGGCTCAAAGATATTGCAAGCCCTTGCTGACGACTCCGTTACGGAGATCCTTTTGAACCCCGATGGCGTTATTTGGCTTGATCGCGCCGGCGTCGGGCTGCAAGACAGCGGCGAGCGCATGAGCGCCGTGCGTGCCGAGAACCTACTGGGAACGATCGCCGCCATGCTCGATACGACGATCGGCCCGGAGCGCCCGCTGCTGCAGGGTGAGTTGCCGTTTGACGGCAGCCGCTTCCAAGGCGTCGTCCCTCCGGTATCGTCGGTCCCGATCTTTTCAATCCGTAAGCGGGCCGCTATCGTCTTTACGCTGGACCGGTATGTCGCCGACGGCATTTTGAGCCGCGCATATGCCGAGGAACTGCGTCAAGCCGTCGCTCAGCGGCAAAATATTCTCATCGTCGGCTCGACCGGCTCAGGCAAGACGACGCTGACGAACGCCTTACTGGCGGAAATCGCACGCGCAGACGGCGATGCCGCGCGCATCGTCATCCTTGAAGATACCTTTGAGTTGCAGTGTCCCGCGCGAAACGTGGTCATGCTGCACACAAGCGACAGCGTCGATATGACGGCATGCTTACGCGTGACGATGCGCCTGCGGCCCGATCGCATCATCGTCGGCGAAGTGCGCGATCACGCCGCGCTTGCGTTGCTTAAAGCCTGGAATACCGGACACCCCGGCGGATGCGCCACCATCCATGCTAACAGCGCCTACGGCGGGCTGGTTCGTATGGAACAGCTGATCTCCGAGGCGCCTCACGCTCGTCCAAATCCCGCGCTAATTGCCGACTCTATCGATATCGTGGTGTTCATCGCTCGAACTCCGGCCGGCCGTCGCGTCACCGAAGTGGCGCGCTGCACCGGATTCAAAGACGGTCGCTATGCCCTTGACTATATCCCTAACATCTGAAAGGAAACGCTTCATGCCGGTCAGCTTCAATAAGTCCTTCACGCCGTGGATGTGTTTCGGCATCGCGGCCGTTGTCATGGCGGCTTCAGCAACCGCAACCGCATTCGCGGCATCGACGATCAATTACGATCTGCCTTGGAATACCTCGCTTACGAATTTTACAAACCTGCTCAGCGGTAACATGGTGAAGTACGTTTGTCTCACCGCAATCTTCATCTCGGGAACGGCGCTGATCTTCGGCGAAGATTTGGGCGATTTCACCAAGCGCCTTCTGTCAATCGCCATCGCGGCCAGCGTGCTGCTCGGCGCGGGATCGTTCTTCACAACCTTCTTGAGCGGCGCGGTCATCTGAGACGATGGAATCGCGCCGGCTCACGCCCGTTCGCCAATCACTCTGCCGCCCGATGCTGCTGGCGGGAGCCGAGCGCGAGCTCGTCGTGGCAACGGGAATGATCGCCGCGATCCTCATTTTCGCGTTGGGTCACCTCATTACGACCGTTGCAGGTATCGCTTTGTGGCTCGTGTGCTTCGTAGTTCTACAGCGCATGGCAAAATACGATCCGCACCTTTCACGAGTTTTCATCCGGCACATGAACAAACGGCCGTATTATCCCGCCGCCGCGGGCTTTAACGCGCCGGCACCCAAGGTGATGAAGCACCAGTGAACGGGTTCGTCCTCGCGCTCGCGGTTGCAGTTCTTGTGGTTCTGGCCGCCGTCTATTTTACATTTCGCGGCCAGGGCCCCGGCCTGCTGCGCGAATTTAGAACGACGGTTAAGGGATATGCGGATCTGCTTGTTTACGCGGCGCTGGTCGAGGAGGGTATCGTATTAAACAAAGACGGGGCGCTGCTGGCCGCATGGGATTACCGCGGAGAAGATCTCGACGCCGCAGCGCCGGAAGAAATGGAAGCGCTCTCGGACCGCGTCAACATGGCGCTGGCGCGCCGGGGTTCCGGATGGATGCTGCATATCGACGCGATGCGCCAACCGGTGAATGCCTACGCTGAACGAAGCCATTTTCCGGATCGGACGACGCTCCTTATCGATGAGGAGCGGCGACTGCAAGCGCAGGCGCTGGGTGCACGTTTTGCCAGCACGTACACACTGACGCTAACGTACCTGCCGCCGATCGATCAAGAGAAACGACTGGCGCGGGCGCTCATCGACGGTGAGGTACGCGGCTTGCATGTCCACGACATACTGGCGCCGTTCCAAAGCGCGATCAACGAAATCGAAGATTTGCTTGGGTTTTCGCTGCGGTTGCAGCGACTCGACTCCGCAGCGCTGCTCGCGCATCTGAACCACTGCGTCGTCGAAGAGGTGCACCCGATCGCGGTGCCCGCCACGCCGATGTTCTTAGATGCGATTCTGGGTGGGCGCGACTTTTTCGGCGGCATGAAGCCTCGGGTCGGAAACATTCATATCCGGCCGATTGCGCTCACTGGTTTTCCAAATGAAAGCTACGCCGGCATTCTCGACGACCTCAATCATTTAGCTATGCCGTACCGTTGGTCCAGCCGGTTTATCTTTTTGGATCCCATCGAGGCGAAAAAACATATCGAACGCCATCGTAAGCGCTGGTTCTCCGGGCGCAAATCCGTGCGCGCGATGTTTGCGCAAGACCTCGGCATGGAAGGACAAACGGAAAATACGGAAGCCCATACGATGGCCGCCGACGCGCAATACGCGATGGATGATATTTCCGAAGGCGCCGTTCGGTACGGTTTTTATACCAGCGTGGTGATCGTCTCCGACGAAGATTCCGATACCGCCGATATGAAGGCCAGAGAAGTCGTCAAGATCTTCCTCAACCGCGGCTTCAATGCGCGAATAGAAGAGGTCAATGCCGTCGAGGCGTTTCTGGGAACGCATCCCGGAAACGGCTATGCCAACGTTCGTAAACCGATGATTCATACCAGAAACCTGGCGGACTTTTTACCGCTGACCGCGGTGTGGTGCGGCGAAGAGTTTCAGCCCTGTCCGTATTATCCGCCGCAAAGTCCGCCGCTGGCCTACACCGCTTCTGCGGGTGCTTCACCGTTTCGCCTAAGTTTGCATGTGGGCGACGTCGGACACACGTTCATCGTTGGACCGACCGGTTCGGGAAAGTCGACACTGCTTAATTTTTTAATGGCTTCACACATGCGGTACGAAGGTGCGCAAGTATTCGCCTTCGACCGCGGTTACTCGGCGTTCACTCTGGTCCGCGCGTGCGCCGGCGAGCACTACGATATTCTCGGCGGCTTGCAGCGCTTGAGTTTCTGCCCGCTGCTGCGCATCGACGACGACGAGGAGCGCGCGTGGGCAACCGGATGGATTGAGACGCTGGCCACATTGCAAGGCGTAAGCGTGACGGCGCCACGGCGCCAGGCGATTGCGCGCGCGCTAAAATTGCTCGCCGAAAGCGAAAGCCGCACGATCACCGACTTGATTGCCGGTCCTCTACAAGATCAGGAACTGCGTTCAGCGCTGAATCATTACACACTGGACGGTCCGCTTGGTACACTGCTGGACTCGCGCACCGATAGTCTGCTCGACGACGTGTTTCAGGTCTTTGAGTTGGAGCATCTTCTCACCAGTACCGGCCGAGCTTCCGAAAAGCATGTTGCTCCGGTGCTGCTTTACCTTTTCCATCGTATCGAACAACGGCTTACCGGCCGTCCCACACTCATCGTGATCGATGAGGCTTGGACCGTGATGGATCACCCGCTTTTCGTCGAGCAGGTTCGTGAATGGCTCAAAACGTTGCGCAAAAAGAATGCGGCCGTCGTTTTCGCAACGCAAAGCGTCGCCGATATATTGGATAAGCCGATTGCGACCTCGGTCATCGATTCCTGTTTGACGAAAATCTTTTTGCCGAACGGCCAGGCCGCTACGGATGGCGCGCGTGAGGCGTATTACAAAATGGGCCTGGGCGAACGGGAAATAACGCTGCTCGCACAGGCAACGCCGAAACGCGATTACTATTACCGCAGTCCTCTGGGGCGGCGCATGTTCGCACTCGATCTGGGGCCGGTCGCGCGTTGTTTTCTAGCCGCGTCCGGTCCGGCAGACGTCGCTCGAGTGCGCGCTTTAGTGCAGGCACATGGCAACTACACGTGGCCCGCGCTGTGGCTTCGCGCCCACGACCTCGATAGCGCCGCTTCGTTTTGGCTCAAACCGGGCGCGCACCCGACCATACCGGAGGCAGTATGACCCGAAGAACGGTTCGCGCGCTTCTCTATTTGGTGGCGTTGTTCGCGTGTTTGTCGACAGTGCGCACAGCGACGGACGCGACTACTATCTTGGGATCACCGCCTACTCCGCCTACGATTGGGGGCGGAATTAAGCCTATTCATACACCGCCGCCGGACGTGCACATCGCCACCCCGCCTCCAGCGGGCCGCCCTACTCCTGAACCCGTACCCGCCGTCAATCCCGCGGCAGCGACGGACGTCATCGCGAAAGACGGCAACGTCTGGCTTCCCGATATGAATTGGTATTTCTTCGGCCCGCTTCGCAGCTACTCGACGGCCATCAAAGCGACCGTGTCGGGCATGGCCGACCGGCTCTTCGTTGCGCTGGTCGCAATAGAACTGCTCATCAGTATTTGCCGCGGAGTGCTCGCGAACGAAGATTTCTTCGCAATGATGAGCACGTTGTCGATAAAGCTCATCACATTTAACGTTGCCTACTGGCTCCTTGTAAAAAACGGCTTCGTGTTGGCGATGGTGATCATCAGCTCGTTCGCTCAAGTCGGATTACTTGCCGGACATAGCGTCTATACGACGTACGACAATTACCAAAAGGATATTTCGTACTTGCCTCGTTCCGATGAAGCGCCCACGGACCCCTTTGGCATTATCTTATACGGCATCTCGACGGCAAAATCCAACGCTATCAAGGCTTCGGCCTTAAGCGCCGTTCCCAATGAAGTTTTGGGTACCGGGTGGACAAATCTATTTCAATACGAGGAACAGATAAGTCTGTTCGCCGTGCTGGCGACGGTGGGCGGATACGTCTTCATCGCCGGCACGCTGACCCTGGCCCTATTTGAAGCGTATATCGTATTGAGTGTCGGCATTTTGATGACCGGATTCTTGGGATCGCGCTGGACGCAGCAGCTAGGTGCAAGTTATTTTTCTTACGCCATAAGCGTCGGCGTGAAGCTCATGATGGTGTACGTTTGCCTTGGGCTGGCGACTCCGCTGTCGGCGATGATTACGGACACCGGCTGGGTCAGTGGTCTTCTGTCCGCCTCGTTCGCTGGAATCTCCGCAATGATCTGTTGGGCCGCACCAAATTTTGCGGCGTCCCTCATAACTGGTTCCTCGCGTCTGAACTTTACGAATCTTGCTGCCTCATTCGGACGTGTTGCGCTGGCCGGTGCGATGTTGCCGAATTCACCATTCGCTAACGCAGGGAAACCCATTGGCGCGGCCCTGGATAAGATGAGTTCCCTCAATCTATCCTCATTCCGCCCGTCGCTGCGATCAATGCCCCCAAACTCCAAAAAGCTCTACACTAATGGTGCGCCAGGCCAGATACAACAGAGCTGGGTAGACAATCACAAGCAACACGCAGCGTCGACGCCGCTCAAGCTGGACCGCAGTCTCCCGTTGAAACGCTCGGAGAGCGTTAAAGCCGCAGTCAAGGAAAGTGACAGGAAGAAGCAGCTCGCTTCCGGCGCGCCTGATACGCGCCCAGGCACTGGTGTCGCCGGCAGCAGCAACGCACAGTCACGTGGCGACTGGATCAGAGAAAGTATGGGGGACAGCTCGAAATTCGTTACGGCTTTCGGTACTGACACTGAAAATAGTGACAGCGGCATTACGGGCGCGGCACCCATCCGGCTATGAGGACATCACGTGTTATGAAGGATACTTCTGCGGCGCCATCATCGCCGTATCTTGATGCGCAAAACGTTTGGCTCGAACGTTACGGCAGCTACATCCGTCAGGCGTATAACTGGCGGTTGCTGGCAATCTTGCAAGCCGTCGCATTGATTGCAGCGATATTCGGACTCATCTATGTCGCGACGCAATCCAAGTTTATTCCGTATGTCGTTGCGGTCGATCGTATCGGCTTGCCGGTGGGTGTGAAGATCGCGGACCACAGCAGTAGGCCGGATGATCGAATCGTGCGCGCGCAGATAGCCAACTTTATCGAAACCGCCCGTAGCGTTACAACCGACGCGGAAGTCCAGAAGCAAAACCTCGACCACGTCTATGCATTGGTGGCGCCGCAATCGGCAGCCCGCAGTTATCTGGATTCTTGGTATGCCAACGGGCATTCGCCGTTCGATGTTGCACAGGCAAAAACCGTAAACGTCCACATCGCGTGGGTGTTGCCGATATCATCCCAGTCCTGGCAGGCGCAGTGGTCCGAGACGATTCGTGACAACCGCGGCCAAGTCTCAGCGACGGAACAGTGGGTCGGCACGATTAGCGTTGCCTTTCGCGATCCCACCGACGAGGCGACCATTCTTCAAAACCCTATAGGCCTGTACGTCACTTCCATATCTTGGACTCGTAAATTATGAACAAGACCGCAATAGCGCTCGCCTGCGCCGCCTTCGCTTTCGCCGGTGCGCCGGTCCGTGCTGATGAAGGCACACGCGTTCCGTACGGAACCACGCCCACTGTAACTTGTGCCCCGCTTTTCGTTTGTACGATAACGCTGGAACCGCACGACGACGTCTCTGCGATCGCGGCCGGCGATACGGCACGCTGGCTCGTCTCGCAAGTGCGAGCCAATGACACGCCGGTGATTTTAGTAAAGCCAAAACAGGCGGGGCTTGTCACGAATTTGGTTGTCGCCACGTCGTTGCACCTCTACTACGTCCGCCTGGAATCTCGTTCCGACGCGGGGAGCGGCCGCATTGCATTTTTCAGCACCCCGGCGCCGCACACGCAATATGCCGCACGGCCTCCCTGGAGCACACCGCCGCCCACACACACGCCCTCGCCGAGCCCGTCACCATCGGCCGCCCCGGTCGTAGACGCTTCGTACCGGATTAGTGGGGATCAGACGTTAGCTCCTCAGTCGGTGTACAACGACGGCGAGCACACGTATCTGATTTACGAGAAGGTGCCCTCGGAATTACCGGTCGTTCTGGCCGTCACCCCCGGTGGCGATCAGCTCGTCAACTTCCGGTTTTCGAACGGCGTGTTCATTATGGACAGCGTGCCGCAACAGATCGACCTCGTGCTGCATGCGGGCACCGGCAAGCACAACAGCGGCGAGCGGCGCCTTCACATCTACCACGTTTCTCCATAACGGCAAGAGTATCGAAATGAGTGAATTTCACGGACCACTTCGCGCACCGGTTCAGGGTGTGATTCGGGTAAGCCGTCGCCTTATTTTTCTGGGGATGGCTGTGGGCGCCGGCATCTTGTTCTTACTTATGTACGGCATGAACAGCCGTCAAGCGGCGCGCCCCGCCGAGGTCGTGGCAACTCCGCTTGCGCAAGCGCAAGACGGTCAGGCGCTAAACGATTTCTTCAAACAAGCGGCTTCCGCGGATGCAAAACAGCGCAGCCAGAACGAAGCAATGACAAAGCAGCTCCAAGCCGCCGTTCAACGCACGCTTGCAACGCCGGCGCCGCAACCGGCGCCGGCGCGCGCTATAGTTGCCTCGGATGCCGGCGCCGGGCTGGCGGGAGACATTCCGCTGATCGATCCGCAGATCGCACGAGCGATCAATGTAGCAACCGGCGGACGATTGGGCGCCGCGCAGCAAATTGCTGCGGACGCGAGTCAAATGAGCAGCGGTTCAGCGGTACCGATCCCGGCGGCTACGGCGCGGCCGGAAGACTCAGCGCTTATGGTGCAGCAGGCCGCGTCCCCCACGCCCGAACCGATGGTTAAAGCCGTCACGCAGGTCGCGCACGCAGTCAATGCGATGCAAACGGAAACTCAACGCATCAACGATTCGATGCCCGGGCAACGCATAGCGCCGCGCAGTGCGTACGAATTGACTGCCGGATCGATTATTCCGGCCGAGCTCGTCACCGCTATCGATTCCTCGCTTCCCGGTACGCTGGTCGGCCAGGTGCGGCAGAACGTCTACGATTCGTTGTCCGGACGAAATCTGTTGATTCCGATCGGTTCCCGGCTCATCGGAACCTATCAGAGCCACATCGCGTACGGACAGAATCGCGTCATCGTCGCGTGGCAGCGAGTCATCTTTCCGGATACCTCAAGTTTGGATTTGCTGAACCAAGCCGGGGCGGACGTTGATGGCCGCGCGGGTTTAGGGGGAACCGTCGACGCGCATACCGGACGGATCGTCGGCGCGCTTTTACTTACCAGTATTCTGAGCGCGGCAGCGGGTCAAGCCGGTGCGTATCCGCACGGTTCGGTGATCATCGGATCGTCGGGCCAAGACGCCGCACAGAGCGGTGCGCAGATCATCCAGCGCGAGGCAAATGTTCCGCCGACCATATTCGTGCCGAAGGGTTACCCGTTTGTCGTGGTGGTGGACCGTGATATTGCGTTCGCGCAGCCGTACGAGACCAGCAGGTGAGCATACTTTTGGCCGTTTTCACGCTGGCGCAAGTTTTAACCGCGTGTGGGATCAATACCGGCATTCATACGATGTCGGCCATCGTCAGCGTGGAGAGCGGCGGAAATCCCAATGCGATTCACGATAACACGACCGGGCGCAGTTACTTTCCGCAGCAGTCTGCGGATGCGGTAGCGCTTGCGAGCGGCTTGGTCGGCGCGGGTCATTCCGTTGATTTGGGCCTAGCGCAGATCAATAGCGGCAACCTTCCGGGGCTTGGCCTAAGCGTGCAATCGATGTTCGACCCGTGTATCAACGTGCGCGCGGGCGCGCAAATACTTTCGGGGGACTACAGTCGCGCGGTCCAGCGTTTCGGGCCGACGGAATACGCCGCGCTCCGGGCAATCGGCGCGTACAATACGGGCCAGCTCACCGCAGGCGATACGTATATAACGAAGGTGCTCGATGCATACGATCCGGGACCCGTACCGCCACCGGTTTCCCCTGCGGTCGCTGCGCCTACGCAAACCAGCGTCGCGCCCAAAGCCAAGTCCGTTCGGCGTAAGAAGATGCGCGCACCGGTAACACCGGCGGATGCGCCGTTGCTTGTGCCGCTGGGCGGCATGCAACCGAGATAGCCGATGCGCCGCGCGCGGGTGGTGGCGTTTATCGTGTTGGCGGGTGTTTGCGCAGGTACGGCGATGCTTTGGCCCGGTGCGCGACACGCGTTTGCGCTTAACGTTACGCCCAGTATGCCGATTGGAATCTATCGCATCGAGCCTGTGCGAGGTCCGATACGGCGTGGAAGCTTGGTCGCCGTCTGTCTGGGCGGACCGTATGCTCAACTCGCCGCTAGGCGAGGCTATGCATCCCAGGGCTCTTGCGCCCGCGGTGAAGTCGCGCTTATTAAGGAAGTGGCCGGCATCCCAGGCGATACCGTCGTACAAGACGTATCGCACGTTGCCATTAACGGCCGGGACTTAGCCTCCAGCCGCAGCTTCGGCTCCGACAGTCGCGGGCGAAGTTTCGCACCGCTGCCTGCCTCGCAATTTCGGTTGCCTCCACATTACATTTGGCTGTACAGCGCCCGCGAACGCGGATTCGACTCACGGTACTTCGGCCCCGTACCCGACAGCGACGTCATTGGCCTGGGCCGTGCGTTGTGGACCTTACGATAAGCTGCCCCACGAACGCTGACAGGGTGCGCGAGTTTATCGAGTTGCCAAAGCGGCCTACGTTCGATGCTCGGCGAGGAATTTTTTAATGAGCGTTGTTCCACCGCGAGGTCGGACGCGACAAAACCGAGCTAGTCCTGCCTAGAGAGAATTAAAGCAGAGTACCGTTCTAAGCTTAGGGTGATCATCGCGTGCTGCCCATCATAAGGCGAAAAATCAGCATATATAACAGCACCGTCCTGACCGCAGGTATTGAATTCAACTTTCCAATCCCCCGGCCAAGGCATTCCAATGCGATAGCGCGGTTGCGGTTTGACACTAAAATTCATCACCGCCACAGTGTCGTCTCCGGGGCCACCTACAGACCATCGCTGGTATGCTAAGACCTTTTCTGCTTCGTTGCAGTGAAGTACGTTTGTGTGGGCGCCCAGTAAACCGCGCGTGTGCCCATCGTTGTTGCGTCGCAACCGCAGCAGACGCTTGTATATGTCGAAAGTATGCTGATCGAGTATGCTCCAATCGAGCCTGTGGGCATTAGAAAAAGCTTTATTAGGATACCGCTCTTGTCCCTGAAAAAGCAACGGAACCCCGGGAGAAGTCAAAAGCAGCGTGGCTGCCTGATGCCATCGGGCGAG
>DASRSF010000261.1:0-4433 GCA_035656615.1 Vulcanimicrobiaceae bacterium
ACAGCAGCGCATTATAACGTGCGGCTCATAACCGGCAACGACCGGCCCGGAAGATACGATGACGATTCATAGCCTTCGACCGAAAAACCGCGACGCACATAAAACGGAACAGCGTTGGGGTCGCTTACCAATCGCAACCGTTTCGCTCCGGCCGAACGCGCAATGCGTACCGCCTCGCCGAGCAACACCGTGCCCAAGCCGCGGTTCATGAACGCCGGTTCGATGAAGAGATCGCGCAAATGCGCCAAGGCGCCTTCGACGCGCAGGATCGCGTAGCCGGCGATGACCTCGCCGTACTCTGCGACGATCCCATGCTCGTACTCCAAATATTCGGGCAACACCACCATGTCCGGAGCGATGGCCTGCATAAAGTCATCGTCATATCCCCAAAAGCGCTTGGAGCGAAGCGCAAGATCGGTAAGCACCGCGGCATCGCGCGGCGTAGCGGTTCGCAAATGGGCGGCCTGCGTCACGACGAGCGCTGCAGCGAGTCGGCGGCGTGACGCATGTTGAGCTCGATCGCGGGATTCAGCCCCGTCCATGTTGCGCGGATGCGTCCATGTGTATCGACCACGACCATTGTGGGAAAGCCGTCAATCTGGAAGAATCCCTGCGAAAGCGATTGCGGATCGAGGGCGACGTTCATAAGACGATGCGTGCGCGCAAATGCCTGAGCTACGGCGCGTGGTTCACCGACGTCGATGGGGATGACGTCGACGTCCGAGCGTGTCCGCGCGAAGCGCTCCACCATCGGCAGCGAGATTTTGCACGGTTCGCACCAGGATGCAAAAAAGTCCAGAAAAACCACACGTCCGCGGTGCTCGCGCAAAACGAACGGTTTACCATCCAGCGTTGCGTATGAAACCCGCGGAGCGGGGTATGCGCGCGCCGTATCGAGCGATCGCGGCGCAACCACAAGTTTGTAGACAAGGAATAGCACCGCAACAACCGCCAAAACGTCGAGTATCCGGGCCGCCGTGACGATGCGTAGCATATTACTCGGCCGAAAAGACGGCCGCGATTCCCTGGCCGCCGCCGATGCACGCCGAGGCGACCCCGAATCCGCCTCCGTTCGATCGCAGCTCATGCAGCGTGGTGTATGCCAATCGTGCTCCGGAAGCGCCGAGCGGATGGCCCAGCGAAATCGCACCGCCGTTAGGATTCAAACGCATACCGTTCCCATTACGAGACGGTTCAACGGACATCTCGCGCAGACAGGCAAGCACCTGCGGCGCAAACGCTTCGTTGATTTCCATGATCGCAAGGTCGGATGCGGCAATTCCGGCGGCGGCAAGCGCTTTTGGAATGGCCAGGGCCGGGCCGATTCCCATGATGTCCGGGTCCACTCCGACGACGCTTGAAGAGATGAGCCGGCCGATCCATTGCAAGCCGTCCGCTTTTGCCTGCTTCACCGTGGTCAGCACGACGGCGGCTGCGCCGTCCGTAATACCGCTCGCATTTCCCGGCGTAACGACGCCGTCTTTGCGAAAACGGGGCGGCAGCTTCGCGAGTTTATCCATTGAAAGCCCCGCGCGCGGTCCCTCGTCCTTGTCGATGACCGTAAGGTTGCCTTTCTTGTCGCGCAATTCAACCGGAGCAATTTCTTCACTAAAGAAACCGTTGCTCTGCGCGGCAAGCGCACCTTCTTGCGAGCCGAGCGCAAACTCATCGCAGGCTTCGCGCGGAATGTGGTACCGCGCTGCCAGGTTCTCAGCGGTAATCGCCATCGGCATACCGTTGTACGAGTCGGTGAGCGCCTCCCAGAGTGTATCTTCGAACTTGATCTGCGAGCCGAGCGGAAAACCGCTTCGCGCTCCGCGCACGACGTGCGGCGCTTGACTCATCGATTCCGTTCCGCCCGCAAGCGCGTACGTCGTTTGACCCAGCATAAGGGAGTTTGCCGCCGTAAGAATTGCCTGCAAGCCGCTGCCGCAAAGGCGGTTAAGCGTAAGCGCGGGCACGCCCAGGGGGATTCCCGCGCGCAGTCCAACGTGGCGCGCAAGGTAAATCGCATCGGGGCTGGTTTGCATAACGTTGCCGAACACGACGTCGTCAATGCGCTCGGCCGGCACTCCGCTGCGCGCCAACACCGCCTGCGAGGCATGCACCGCAAGATCCGTTGCGCTCAAGCTCGCGAGCGCGCCTGCGAAGTTACCGAACGGCGTGCGCGCACCGGCAATTACGACGACATCGTTTTCAGAAATGGACATAGCGGGCGGGGTTTCCAGGCCTCATGCTGAACCACCCTTCCGATGCCTATGAACCGTCCCGCGGCCATCACCATTGATGCCCGCTCGCTTTCGCCTGCAACCCGGACCGAGCAAATCCTTGAAGCGTTCGACAAGTTAAGCATGAGCGCGATACTCGAGATTAACGAGGAAACCGACCCGCGCGCGCTCCGTAACGAGATCCAACAGCTTCGGCCCGGACGCTTCTCTTGGGATGCGCGAAACCTGGGCTCCAACCGATGGACGGTACGCCTGGAACGCATCGACGAAAACGCGGAAGGCGAGGCATTTCTTCAGCACGTCGCGCCGTTCTCGACCGCAAAGGCGAGCACGCTCAAGGATCTTGCCGGACAGATGAGCGAGCGGCAGTACAAGGCCGGCGAAACGATCTTCGACGAAGGGGAAATCTGGCCGTACCTGGGGATCGTGAAGCACGGAAAAGTGATTCTGACGCTTCTATCGCCGGACGGCAAGACGCACACGCTGGGCGAACGGCTGACGCACGATACGCTGAACGACTCGGGAACCTTCGACCAAGGCGGCGCAACGACGCGGTCGGAGGCTCTCACAGATGCGACGGTTGTAACGCTGCCGAGCGAAGCCGTCTTACACGCGGCGCGCAACGATTCCGAACTCGCCTTGGGCTTTTTGACTGCGGCATCGCAAGGCCGCCGGCGCTCCATCGACACGATCGCGGACCTTGCATTCGCGCACGTCTTGCAGCGCGTTGCGAAGTTTTTGCTGGGGTACGCGCGTGCGTCCGTCGGCATGACGCGCGGTCTGCCGGGCGTCGAAAACCTTTCCCAGGCGCAAATCGCTGCTGCCGCCGGCACGGTACGCGATATGGCGGCGCGCGCACTGCTTCGCCTTAAGAACGCGGGCGCCGTGGAACTCGACCGCGGCCGCGTCAAGGCAATCGATCGCGCCCGCCTCGAAGCTTACGCCCAAAACGTCCACGCCCCGCCCGTCTAGATCCCCATCAACAGACTCGTATCAGTACGACATCAGGCTCTTACCGGGTAAAGCAAACCGTTACATCAGCGCGACGGCGTACTGCTATTCCATGCACCTGTCCTCGCCGGCCAAACACGATCCCCAAAAACTCACGCAGAAACAGCTTGATACGGCTCTCGACGCGCATGAGAAGTGGCTTGAGAACCGCACGTTCTTCTTTGGGCTGATTCGCGCCGGTAGGCGCGCCGATTTTACCGGAATGGATCTTTCGGGATTACGTTTTACGCGCGAGGTAAAAAACGGCACCGCTTCGGGGCGCGACGTACGCTGCGCCGTTTTCAAAGACGCTACGCTGGTGCGCTCGGACATAAGTTTTGCAAATCTCTCGGGCGCCGACATAACGAGTATCAACGCGCAAGGAGCAATTGGCATATCGGTGGATTTCCGCGGTTGCAATATGCAGGCTGCGAATTTGGGTAACGCCGATCTGCGCAATGCTATTTTCGAATACGGTGAGAAGAAAACGTCAGAGAAATTTTCTTTTCGCGCCGCACTCAGCGACGCCGTGAAGCGGCTGTTTGGCCGGCCGGCTCCGCAACGGTGGCAGACCGAAAAGGTGCCCATCAATCTACACACGGCAAACCTAAGCGGAGCAAATCTCCTTGGGGCCAGTGTGGGCGCGATTTGTGTCGCCCTAGAACAGGGGCAAAAGATCGATCTCAGCGGCGCCATCCTCAAGCCTGAGACGACTCCGGCTCTCGCTCGCACATATCTGTACCTGACGGACGAGATTCAGCCCAGCGCTGCCGCTGCCGCTGCGCAACCCGCCAAGCCTGTGTATCAGGATTTAGTCATTTTTTCCGGTCAATCCCATAACGCAAGCCCTCTATCCTTACAACCCGCATATCCCGATCTAATTTCCGGCTCTCCCGGAGAAGCTTACAAATCTGGTCCCAGCCACTCTCAACCGACATATCCCGATCTAATGCCGAGTTTTACTCGCGCAAAAGGACACGATCGGCAATTATAACCGCGCACAAGGCGTTTAACAATCGTCAGATGCACGGATGACGATTCGCACGGATAACGATTCGCACGGATGATGATTCGAAGTTAGAAATCAACTCCTGCTCAGAATGTGGCGATACGTCTTGTGGCCACCCCTCACTCGGCATCCAACCGCTAAAGGACGCATCCACCCGCTAAAGGACACATCCACCCGCTAAAGGACACATCCACCCGCTAAAGGAC
>DASRSF010000262.1:0-37171 GCA_035656615.1 Vulcanimicrobiaceae bacterium
CGCACGCCCCGCCGCAAATGGTACGTAATGCGTTTGCCGTCCTGCGTGATGTCGCCGTTGCGTTCGCTCGGCACTCGGGTCAGCAGCAGCGGAATCACGCGATTGCGTTCGTCCAGCCCGATCAGCGTCTGGCAGACCAGCAAATCGTTGCCTATCGTTTCCTGGTCGTGTGCCAAGAGCGGATTGAGGGAATCCGGATCAGCCAAATCCGCGATGCGAAGCACGTGCGTGGAGGCGTGCTTGCGGTCCGGGCCGCCGCAACCGGCCACAAAAAGAACGAATAACAAAAGGGCCGCCGCGGCGCGCTTGCGGACGGTCATCACTGCGTTAGGGCGAGTTCGCCGAAAACGTTATCTTCCAGCACGTCGTTATGTTCGCTATACAAATCGTACGCACCATATGTTCGCTTCTGAAGTGCGAGGGCGATTTGATGTGTGCGAACGGGCGTTTTGTACGGTAAATATTGAAAATGCGCTTTGAGCAATCCGTACCGCCCGTGCGGAATTCCTAGAAATATGGTGTAATCGGATTCGCCGCCCGGGTCGATGATGTTGTGCAGGCCCAAGGGGCCATTGACGGCGGCCGCGTAAAAACTGACGTGGCTTAGTAAGAGATGCGGCGCCGTCGGCTGCGCGCTATCGCCGAACTCCCGTTCGCTCGCGGTTTCCCGCGCATACGGCTTGCTTTGGCTGAAACGGAATCCGGTGACGTCATAGGCAAGCGCGACGGTGTCGAACTCGGTCTTGCCCACGTTTTTTATAACGATCGCAACGGCGATGACGTCGAGGTTCCCCAGACGTCCAACCCGGGTGAGCGAGATCGACTCGTTCGCTGAAAGCGGCTCGTGCGCCGGCTTTATCCGTTCTTCGTAGATGAACGTGTAGAACGCCCAGACCCCTGCGGCAATGATTGCGACAATTTCAACGATGTGCCGGACCGTGGTTATGACGCGGTGCCCGCCCGGTTCATCCAAATCCGCGCCAAGCATCAGACTACAGCGCTTTCACCGCCGCAACAAGGGCGTCGACGCTGGCCTTTGCGTCACCGAAGAGCATGGCGGTTTTCGGATCTTCGTAGAGCGGATTCTCAATGCCGGCAAAACCCGAACGCATCGAGCGTTTGAGTACGATGACGTTCGCCGCCTTGTCGACGTCGAGAATCGGCATACCGTAAATCGGCGAGGAGGGTACATTTCGGGCAGCGGGATTTGTCACGTCGTTTGCACCAATGATCAGCGCGACATCCGTGCGCGGGAATTCGGGATTGATGTCGTCCATGTCGTAGAGCTGGTTGTATGGTACGTTCGCTTCGGCGAGCAGTACGTTCATATGACCGGGCATGCGCCCAGCGACGGGATGGATGGCGTATTTGACCGCCACGCCCTTTTTTTCCAACTGGTCGGCCAGTTCACGTACGCTATGCTGCGCTTGCGCCACGGCCATACCGTAGCCCGGCACGACGATGACTTGATGCGCGTACCCCAGCATCACTGCGACATCGTCAACGGTAGCGGAACGAACATTTTGCGCTCCGCCCGACGCTGCAGCGCCGACCTCCATGCCGCCGGTTGCGCCGAACGCGCCGAAGAGCACGTTCGTGAGCGGCCGGTTCATCGCTTTGCCCATTAAAATGGTAAGCAGTGTACCGGAAGCGCCGACGAGCGTGCCGCTCACGATGAGCAGCGGCGAGTTGAGTTCGAACCCGGTGATCGCGACCGCGACGCCGGTAAACGAGTTGAGCAGCGAGATGACCACCGGCATGTCGGCTCCGCCGATTGGCAGAACGAACAGCACGCCGAAGATCAGCGCGCCCACAAGCATTCCGATATACCAGGTCCACGGCACATGCGCCGACATGACAATGATCGTAAGCGCGAGCACGCACACCGCAGCACCCAAAAGCGCATTGACGACCTGTTGGCCTTTGTATGTTACCGGTCGACCGGTCATCCACTCTTGCAACTTGAGGAATGCAATAATCGAACCGGAAAAGCTTACGGCGCCGATGATCGCGCTGACGATGAGCGAGACGACGGTAAGTAATCGTACTTCAGGTCCGCCGGCTAGCGCGACCGCCGCGAGCACAAAAAATTGGGCCGTCGATATGCACGCCGCCGCACCGCCGCCCGCGCCGTTGAAAAGCGCGACCATTTGCGGCATCGCGGTCATTTTGACGTTCAGCGCGGAGAACAGACCAACGGCTGCACCGATGACCACGCCCGCGAGAATGATCCACCAGCCCACACCGTCGATGCGCCAGACCGCCGCGATGATCGCGAGCAGCATACCGGCAGCGGCGTAACGGTTTCCGATCCTCGCTGTGGCCGGCGAACTGAGCCGCTTGAGTCCCGTGATGAACAAAATGACGGCCAGGAGCGTGGCAACCCAAAAGAACAGCGTCTCGGCAAGCGTGTAGGCCGCGCTCACTTCTTCACCGGCTCTTTCTTCTTGAACATCTGCAGCATGCGTTCGGTAACCGCAAAGCCGCCGACCACGTTAATCGTCCCCAGCAGCACCGCGATGAACGCGATCACCGGCAGGAGCGGCCCGCCCGAATGCAGTCCGAAGACTTCACCGACGATGAATATTGCGCCCACCAGCACGACCCCGTGTATGGCGTTGGTCGCGGACATCAGCGGCGTGTGCAGCGTCGTCGGCACTTTGGAGATAACTTCGAACCCGACAAAGATTGTCAGCGCGAAAATCAGCAGCAGACCGAACAGGTACGGAATGAACTCGAGCAGGCTCATGACGAGACACCCGCGCCCAGAGCATCGATCGTCGGCTGGTGAACGATGCGGCCTTCGTGCACGATCGTCGTGCCTTTGAGTATCTCGTCGTTCATGTCCAGATTCAAGGCACCGTCCTTAATGAGCAGCGCGAGAAGTGCTTGCACGTTGCGCGCGTACAGCTGCGATGCGTGGTACGGCATCGTCGCAGGCAAATTCGTAGTTCCGATGATCTGCACGCCGTTTGGCGAGATGACGGTTTGATCGCGTTTGGTGAGCGCGGAGTTGCCGCCCGCTTCCGCCGCGAGATCGACAATCACCGATCCCGGCCGCATCGCCGCGATCGCTTCTTCCGTAATGAGCAGCGGCGCGGGGCGCCCCGGAACCAGAGCGGTCGTAATGACAACATCCGATGCGCCGATTGCATCGACCATGAAACGCCGCTGCCGTTCTATTTGTTCTGCGGTCAGCTCCTTGGCGTAGCCGCCCGCGGTTTGCGCATCGACGCCCAGGTCAATCTCCAAGAACGTCGCGCCCAAGCTTTGCACTTGCTCTTTTACGACCGCGCGCGTATCGTACGCGCTCACGACTGCGCCTAATCGCCGGGCGGTCGCGATCGCTTGCAATCCCGCCACGCCGGCACCCAAGATTAAGACTTTTGCGGGCGGAATCGTACCCGCTGCCGTGGTGAGCATCGGAAAGAACTTTGGAAGCGCAAGCGCGGCGAGCAGCACCGCTTTGTATCCCGCGATGTTGCTTTGTGAGCTCAACGCATCCATGCTTTGCGCGCGTGTAATTCGCGGAATCGCGTCCATTGAGAGCGCGGTGATGCCGAGCGCCGCAAGGTCGGCGACGTACTGCGGGTCGCCCAATGGCGCGAGCAGCGCCAGCAGCACGGCGCTTTTAGGCAAGGACGCCAGCGAGGCGGGATCGGGGCGTCCGACCGCGATGAGCAGATCGGCGCCGGAAAATAATGCGGCCGGGTCATCGACGATGGATGCCCCGGCCGCTGCAAATTGTTCGTCCGCAAACGCAGCGCGTTCACCCGCGCCGCGTGCAACGCTTACGGTGAGTCCGCCCTTCACGAGCTTACCGACCGTTTCGGGTACGAGCGCGACTCGCGTTTCGTTCGCGCCCGTTTCACGTGGTACCGCAACGTTCATAGCGCTCGGTCGTTCCGCTGTATGAAGAACGAAACCTGCGATATTTCTCGCAGTTACGGCGCGAGCGAGACCAGGATCGCTATAAATATACCCGCGCCGGCCAGATGCAGCGCGTGCTCCGGGCGAGCGATCCGCCCACCGGTGACATAAGCGTTGATGAGATCTGCATTCGAAAGGGCCGCGCAACCGGCGGCGGCGATGATGAGTGCCTTTCTCCTTTTGCGCAGAGCCGCGTGAAACACCATGGCGCCGATGACGGCGTCGCGCGCCGCTGCCGCTCGCACGTATGCCAGCGCGCTGGGATCGCGCACGGTCACACCAAATCCCTTCGAAAGCGCTCGCGGAAACAATAGACCGAGCGCGCCGGTCGCCAGCAGGCCGCATGCCGCACCCTTTGCGAGCATGAATCCTCGATCGCGCGGCGTCATGTTATCCGAATGGTATTGCGCAGCGTAGCGATCCGTTCTATTTCGACTTCAACAACGTCGCCGTCGGCGAAAAATTCGGGCGGCGTGCGCGCAAACCCCACCCCATCGGGCGTACCGGTTGCAATCACGTCCCCCGGCTCCAGCGTCATCCCGCGGCTCAGTTGCGCAATGATCGCCGGGATGCGAAAGATCATGCTCGAGGTCGACGCATCCTGCTTCGTTTCGCCGTTCACCCGCGTGGCGATATGCAATGCATGCGGATCCGGGACCTCGTCGCGATCGCAAATCCAAGGCCCCATCGGGCAGCTCGCGTCCAAGCTTTTTCCCTTGAACCATTGCAAGTGCGCACGTTGGAGATCGCGAGCCGTAATGTCGTTCAGGCAGGTGTACCCGAACACCGCGTCCATGGCGCTGGATTCATCGGCATCTTTGATGCGGCTGCCGATGATCACGGCAAGTTCGCCTTCCCAGTCGTACTCACGCGAAACGCGCGCTTCAAAGCCCAGTTCTGCGTTCGGATCGGCGATTGCCGTCGTCGCTTTGGAAAAGAATGTCGGGACCTGGGGGAGTTTGAGCTCCCGTCCGGCCGCGCGAGCGCCTTCTTTTGCGTGCTCCAAGTAATTGCGGCCCACGCAAAAAATATTCTTGTGGGGATGGACGGGCGCCGCAAGACGCACTTCCTGCAGCGAGTAGGTAATTGTGGTTCGGCGCTCCGCCCGCTGGGAGCGATCCAGCGCAATGTACTCGACGAGTGAATCGCACGCTATCGCGCTTATTCGTTCTCCCTCGAGAGCACCCGGAATGACGCGCGCGCCGTCGTAGAAGCTGACGTAGCGCATGCGCTATGGATGCGTAGTGGGATGCGCGGTGGGTTTGACCCCGGCGCGCCTGACAGCGGCATTGATGTCCGGTAAGTTCTTCTCGTTCTGCGCGCGCTGTTTGGCTTGCTCGGCCTGTAAGCGTTTCTCGAGCGCAAGCAGTTGTCGGCGCGCGTCGGCGATAATGAGCGTCGCCGCTCCCGGCTTGTTCGCCCAACTGCCGCCGGCTTTTACCAGGGAAGGAACGCGCGTAACCGCGTGCGTTTTCGGATCGTAGTCGTACGTGACGCGGAACAGTCCCGTTTCCGCGCTACCGTCGGGGCGCCGAATCCACATCTGCATAGCATTGCCGAGTGCCATTGTATCGAAGGTGCGATCGCCCGAAAGCGTCCCGTGATCCACGCGCACCACTTGGCCGTGTTTGTTGATTTCGACTAAGAGCTCGGCATGCAGGTGCCGGTTCGGATAGTTCGGTGAAGGAAACGGACGCGGCGTCGGGTGCACCGGCGTGTTCGCAGCGATGGCCGGCAGCGCGGCGCACGAGATAAGGAGCGCGACCACCCCGGCAGCGCGTTTCACTAATATATACACGCCCTAGTTACGCGAGATGGCGGCGAATTCGTTCCCGCACTGCGCGCAAGCGACCAATATCTGAAAATTTTCGGCTCGCTCGGCTTGCGAGGGACGCTCACGCAGCGGGCTGCCGCAGGAGCTGCACTGCGTCTCTATCGAGCCCCCGGGGTTGGTTTTGTCATCCACGCGTTTCCGGTTACGAGCGCATTACGCAGGCGCCCTCCTTGTACCAGGCGGCTCAACCGCGGTCCGCGAAGCCGATACGACCGATGCTGCGCCGTTCCCGATACTTGCTATCCGGGCTCGCGCTTGCGCTTGTGATAAACATGCCGCCCGCGCAAGCTGCCCGCCCGCTGCTTGACTACCACCGCCTGGATGCGTATTTCGCTCTGTATGCGCGCGACACGAACGTGCCGTGGAAACCCGCGAGCGTGCGGCTTGATACCTACACGAGCGCACCGATCGATTTTTCGGTCTATCAGACTGACCCCGCAAATGTCATCGTTGCCGGTTCGACGACCCGGCCGCGTGCCATCGATACGCGCCGATTACGCCCGGTTGCCCACTGGGTGTACGCGCCGCCGGGCGGTTACCGTTTCCAGAGCAACGATATAACGATTCCGCTGGGATCGCGCGAGGGATTTTTCGTCGTCGAAGCGCGCCGGGGAAGCGTCGGCGAGCAAGTCTGGATCAACCGTACGCGCATTGGGCTGCTTACGAAAGAGACGCCGGCCGGCATCGCGCTGTACGCCGCCGATTTAGGTAATGGGACGCCGCTGGCGCGCATGCGCGTTTCGTTCATCGTCCGCGGCCGCTTCACCGACCGGTATACCGATCGCAACGGCTTGGTGAGGTGGACAAGCACGCCGCGACCCGTCTTTGCGCTTGCGCAGTGGGGCAGCAGCACGTCGTTCGTCTCGTTCTTGCCGCAGGCGCCGCTGCCGGCGACCATTGTTGGAGTAAAGACGGCGTCCGCAGTCGTCCATGCGGGTGACGAAGTGCAAGTGGTCGGCTTCGCGCGTTCGCGAAGCGGCACGCATTTGCGCCCGAGCAGCGGGGTCGTTCAGATCCAGCTGCGATCCGATCGTGCATTGATTGCGCAGACGCCGGTACGTTTGGACGCAGCCGGCGCATTCAGCGCGGCGCTGAGCGTGCCGCCCGAAAGCCGCGCCGGCGACTACACGGTGATCGCGAGCGTGAATGGGGCCACCGCCGGAACGGCGGTGCACGTAGACGCGAATGCGGCCGGTCTTTCGTTATTGCTTGCACCGCAATGCGAGCGCACGTGCGATCCCGATCGGGACGTGCCGGTGCTGGTTCAGGCTGTCCGCGGTTCCGTGCCCGCATCCGGCGTGCCCGTCGCGGTGTCCGTCATCCGGTCTCCGCATGTGTATACCGGCGAGGTTTCGCAAAAACCATGGGGCGTGACGCAATGGTCCAGCAGCACGGTGTCAACGGGTGCCGACGGACGCGCCTACATTACGATACCGCATCCATCCGATGGTCTGGCCTCGACATACGGCGTGCGCGCGGTAGCAGGCGGAGCAACGGCCGACACGCGCATCGCCGTGGCGACGTCCGCAATAGCGTTGCGCGTGCAGTTGGATAGCGATGATATCGGCAGCGCAGTGCCTGCGCGCTTTGAAATACAAGCACGGGACGTTGCCCAAGGAACTCCGGTGCGGCATTTGCCCGTTCGCGTGCAGCTCATTCACGGCAATAGCGTTGCGCAGCAGCAACTCTTGCTCGACGACGCCGGCGAAGCTCGCGGATCGTTTTCGGCACCGCCGCCGGGCTCCAACCTTGTCGTCGTGCAAGCACTGGGCACCGAACGGGCCATGGACGCAACCCAGCTGCAAGTTGAACCGCAGACGATGGAATCCCAAACCGCACACGCCAGCGCCGGAGTGAGCATTGCACTGGATCACGTAAGTTATTCGCCGGGAGAAATTGCCCGCGTGCGCGCGTCTTTGAGCGGTGCGAATGGAGCTGCGCTCATCTCGCTGGAAAGCGCCGCGGGCGCGCAGCTTCACCTGGTGAACGTGCGCAACGGCAGCGCGACGGCGTCGATTCGCGTGAGCAACGCGCCCGGCATTCTCGCCGTCGGCGCCGCGTTCGTTCGTGACGGCGCACTGCAGTGGAGCAGCGTTCCGATTCGCGTGGACGCGCCGGGCAGGCCGGTGGCCGCGCCGGTGTTGTTAAACCGGCCGGCATACCAGCCTGGAACGACGGCATCCGCGCAAATCACGGGTCTGCGTCCGGGAGCGGGGACGCTGGTCGTTCGCCTTACCAGAACGCTTCCCACCGGTTCTGCAATGTTCGACACCGCGCCGGACTTGCTCGCAATCGGTTCAACGCTCACGCAAGATTCAGCCGTCGACGGCGACTCCTGGCACCCGTGGGTAGACTCGACCGGACAACATGCCGTTATTCAAACCTTCGCGCGGCGCACCGCGCCTCCGGCCGATCTGACGATGACCCAAGCCGATACCGCAAGTGTCTACTGGAAAATCGACCGGCAAGCCGGTGATGCCGTGCAAATCCCGGTTCCCACACTGCCGGGCAAGTATATTCTCTCCTTGCTCAAGGTCGACGACGACGGCCGCGTCACGGCTGCGTCAACCGATTTGATCGTTCAGTGAGCGGCGCAGAAAACAACTCGTCCGCAAAGCTGATGCTGCTGGACACCTATGGCTTGGTATACCGGGCGTTTTTCGCGCTTCCGCCGCTCACCACGACGCGCGGCATGCCGATAAACGCAGCGTACGGCTTCACACAGATGCTCAACAAAATCATCGCGGACGAAAAGCCCACGCATGTCGTCGCCGCCTTCGACAAAGGAATGCCCGCGCACCGCGTTGCGCTGTACCAGCAATACAAAGCGCAGCGCGATCAGATGCCGGATGATCTGCGTCCACAGTTCGCACTGGTTCGCCGAGTGTTGAACGTGAATCGTATTCCGATTGTCGAAATCGAAGGCGAGGAGGCCGACGACATCATCGCCACATTGGCACGGCAAGCGGAAGATCAAGGCCATCAGACCGTTATCGTTACGGGCGATACGGATCTGTTCCAACTCGTCGACAAAAAGACGACCGTCCTGATGACGCGCCGTGGAATAACCGAACTGGGCCGGTACGATCTACCGGCGGTCCAGGAGCGGTACGACGGCCTCACGCCCAGGCAGCTGCCCGATTATCGCGGTCTCAAGGGCGATCCATCCGACAATCTTCCCGGCATTCCCGGAGTCGGCGAAAAAACGGCCATTAAACTTATCAAGGCGGCCGGATCCCTAGACAAGCTCGTTGCGAATCCCGCATTGGCCGGAACGCCGAAGCTGCAAAAACTCGTCGAGGAATACGGCGCGCAAGCAAAAGTGTGCCGCGACGTTTCCGTCGCGCGCAAAGATTTGGAGTTGGTGCTGGATTGGCAGGAGGCACGGTACGCAGCGCCCGCGAGCGAAGATCTTTACCGGCTTTACAGCGAGTTGGAATTCAAAACGTTGCTGAACAAGCTGGACGTGCCGCTCGAGATGCCGTTGATTGAAACGCGCGAGCGAATAAAAGGGCGGTACCGCTCGTACGTGGCCGCGACCGATCCCCCGGAGTTCGCGGAATTGGCCCGGGAGCTGGAACGCCTGAGCGAAGCTTCGCATCTCGCGTTTGCCGTAAAGCCGGACGGCGAGCTCGGCATGAGTGCCGAGCCGGGCACCGGGCTGGCATTTGCGGCCGGCGCCTTGCGTAACGAGCCCGTAAAATCGGCGTTCCAAAAAGTGTGGCTGGGACGCGCGCGATTGGGGGCGCACGACGTCAAGGCGGTCTTACGCGTTCTGACCGATCACGGATTCTCCGCACGCTCTTTTGTCGACGACACCATGATTGGCGCGCATCTGCTCAATCCGTCGCGCACGTTCGCGCAGGTCGAGGATGCGGCGCAAGAAATACTCGCAATTTCTGCCGGCGAGGACGTTGCCGCGCACGCCGATGCCGTGCAGCAATTGATCGGAAAGCAGCGTGAGGTGCTCGAGTCTCGCGAGCAACTGCGCCTGTACCAGACCATTGAAGTGCCTCTTGCACCCATTTTGGCTGAAATGGAACGCACGGGCGTGCTGATCGATCCAACGGAACTAAACGTTCTTGCCAAGGAAGTCGACACCGCGGTACAGCGGCTTGCTCAAGAAATTTACGATTATGCCGGGGAGCAGTTCAACATCGGCTCCCCCCTGCAGCTCGGCAATATTCTGTTCGAGAAGCTGTGCATCCCCGGATCGAAAAAGACGAAGACCGGTTGGGCCACCGGCGTCGAAGTGCTCCAGGGACTGGCGCGAGAGTATCCGATTTGCGCGAAGGTGCTGGAGTACCGCGAAGTTACGAAACTCAAAAACACGTACATCGACGTCATCCCCTCGCTCACCGATAAACGCGACGGACGTTTGCGCACGATCTTCAATCAAACCGCGACAGCAACGGGCCGTTTAAGTTCGACCAATCCGAACTTGCAAAATATTCCGGTGCGTAGCGAGCTGGGCCGCCGCGTTCGGCGCGCCTTCGTGGCGCCGCCGGGCCGTTACGTTCTGCTTGCGGCGGACTATAGCCAGATCGAACTTCGATTGATGGCGCACCTCTCGGGCGATGAAGCGATGCGCCGCGCATTCGAGGAAGATCAGGACATTCACGACTTTACGGCGCGGCAGCTGTTCAGCGTGGGCGATCGCATGCAGGTCGACGGCAACCAGCGCCGGATGGCAAAGTCGGTAAACTTCGGTTTGCTTTACGGGATGTCGGATTTTGGACTTGCGCAGCGATTGGAGATCGGCCGCGCCGAAGCCAAAGCGATAACCCAGGCGTACTTCGCGCGCTTTCCCAGCGTGCGGGCCTACATCGACAGCGTTATTCAAAAGGGGCGCGAGCAAGGGTACGTCACGACGTTAATGGGCCGCCGGCGCTACATGCCCGCGCTGCGTTCGAGCAATTACATGCTGCGCTCGGCCGCGGAGCGCGAGGCAACGAATGCGCCGTTGCAAGGCAGTGCTGCCGACATCATGAAGCTGGCGATGGTGCGGATCCGCGAGCGTCTGGCGCGCGAGGAATTGGAGGCACGGATGCTGCTGCAAATCCACGACGAGCTGATTTTCGAGGTGCCGCAATCCACGCTGCACGAAACCGCCGGCGTGGTGCGAAGTGAAATGGAAGGCGCAGTGCAGCTCAGCGTGCCGCTTTCAGTAACGCTGAAGGTCGGTTCGAATTGGTACGACGTGGAGCAGACGGATGATCTCTAAGGTGTTTGCGTTTCTGGCAGCGGTGTTGACCGGCGCAGCGCCCGCACCCACGCCGCAGTCGCTCCCGCAGATCGTGTTGCGCGCCCCTAAGGCCGTGCTCACCGTGCAGGTGGCGCGCACCGGGCCGCAGCGTGAGCTCGGTCTGATGGGGGTCCGGCGGCTTGCGCCGCATACGGGGATGCTTTTCGTCTTTGATTCCGACGGGCCGGTTGCGTTCTGGATGAAGGACACACTCATCCCGCTCGACATGGTGTTCGTTTCGTCAAGCGGATCGGTGCGCGCGATCTTTGCCAACGTGTCCGTCGTTGCGCCCAGTCTCCCGGACGATAAAATTCCGCTCGAACAAGGGCGGGCGAACTATGTGATCGAGCTCCCCGCCAACGAGGCCGCGCGCGACGGCATTCGGCCCGGCTGCTACATACGCGGAATCCCCGGTGCCCGAACTTCCCGAAGTTGAAACGATTGCGCGCGGTCTGGCAGCCGGTATAACCGGCACAACCATATCGGGCGTTCAGGTGTTCTTACAAAAGATGGCGGTTGCTCCGCCGGGCGTTGATTTCAAAACCGCGCTGGTGGGCGAGCGCATCGAGCACGTCGGGCGCCGGGGAAAGTTTGTCGTCATCGCTCTACGCTCGGGACGCGCGCTGATTACCAGCCTTCGAATGACCGGCCGCCTGGTTGTTCAAGGACCAGGTGAGCGGGCGTATCCTTACCGGTATGTGGAACTCCGTCTGCGAGACGGCCGCCGGCTCACGTTCGCGGATGTCCGTCAGTTTGGGCGCATGCGCCTGGTCGAGCCGGGCGAGGCCTGGGATGCAGCCCTGGGTGTCGAGCCCTTGTCGGGGGACTTTACTCCGCAAGCCTTTATCGCTATGCTGTCGGGGCGGACGACGCCAATAAAGGCGTTTCTTCTCGATCAGCGCCGCATCGCGGGGGTGGGTAATATCTACGCCTGCGAAGCTCTGTGGGAAGCCGGGATCCGACCCGGAACGCCGTCGGGTAAACTGACGAAACCGGCGGTTCGCCGGCTTCACGGTTCGCTCGTAAGCGTTCTCGAACGCGCGATCGATATGCGCGGCAGCAGCGTAGATGATTACGTTGACGCCGACGGGCTGAAGGGCGGTTTTCAAAACGTCCTCTCAGTATACGGAAGAGCCCGCAACGGTTGCTTCCGCTGCTCCGGCGAAATCGTTCGGACGGTCATTGCCGGACGCGGAACCTGGTGGTGCCGCAAATGCCAAAAATAACATTACTGCAAGTAAAGTAAAATATTGCGAAAGGTAACTGAAAACAATCTCTACCACTGATATCGCTCCAGTGCAACACGAAGAAGAGGATCAACTTGCACTCGAGCAGCGCCTCTACGAAGAATCGCTCAAAGTCCTAGACGAAGGACAAGTTCTCAACGGCATTATCGTCGCCAAGTACCAGGATGAACTTCTGGTCGACATCGGCGGCAAATCCGAGGGAAACTTACCGTTCCGAGAACTTTCGCTTGCGATCGAACCAAAAGAATTGAAAGTCGGCGACACGCTGGAAGTGATGATCCACCGCATCGACGACATGGATGGAACGCTTTTCCTTTCCGAGCGGCGCGCACGCGCGCTCAAGACCTGGGAAAAAGTCATCGAAGCGCACGATCGCGATGAAGTGATCGAAGCCACGGTGACGCAGGTTGTGAAAGGCGGCGTGCTGGTCGATCTGGGCATGCGCGGCTTCGTTCCGGCATCGCAAATCCGACGTCAGCCGGTCGGGAATCTGGATGAATTGGTCGGCAAAAGACTCCGGCTCAAAGTTATCGACCTGGACCACAAGCGGCACCGCGTGGTGCTCTCGCAACGGCTCGTTCTCGAAGAAGAGCTCAATGCGAAGAAGCAAGAGCTGCTCGGGACGCTCGAGGTTGGACAAATCCGCGAGGGCGTCGTCGTACGGCTGGCGGAGTTTGGTGCGTTCGTCGATCTGGGCGGCATCGACGGTTTGATTCACAACAGCGAGCTCAGCTACGCGCGAATCAAGCATCCTTCGGAAGTCGTGAAGATCGGTGACGTCGTGAACGTCGAGATCATGAAGTTTGATCCCGATGCGAAGAAAGTGAGCTTGTCGCTCAAGCACACACTGCCCGATCCATGGGACGAGCATGCGGACAAACTCTACGAAACCAACAAACTCAATGCGCAGGTGGTGAAGGTTACGCCGAATTATCTGCTCGTGGAGATTGTGCCGGGCGTGCTCGCGATGGTGCCCAAGGGTGAATTCGACCCGGGCGCGCAATTCAGCCCGGGGCAAGAAGTTGAAGTCACGCTGCTGACGATCAATCATTCGACCCGCCGCATCACGGCATCGATCCAGCACGTGGCCGACATCCCACCCGAAGAGATTGAGAAGCTCACCATCGACGAGGACGACCCGCTGGGCAGCGACCCCGTCGAGATCACCCAATAAGAGCCCTCGTTCAAAGTAAAGAGAGCGCCCGTGTCGAAACGGACGCTCTCTTTTTCTTTGTGTGCGCAGTAGGCAGGAGCGATGAGGGTTGGACTAACCGGCGGAATCGGTTCGGGAAAGAGCGAGGTGGCGCGCCTTTTGGAATCGCTGGGGGCGTATATCATCGACACCGACCGGCTGGCGCGCGAAGCGGTAGCGCCGGGTAGCGACGGGCTTCGCGAAATTGCCCGCGCCTGGCCTTCGGTGGTTCGGGACGATTGTTTGGACCGGGCAGCGCTCGCGCAGATTGTCTTTAGCGATCCGACGGCACGCGAGCGTCTCAACGCGATTGTGCATCCGCACGTGCGCCGGCTGGCGACCGATTGCGAGCGATATGCACGCGTCGGACAACCCATCGTTCACGTCGTTCCGCTTCTTTTTGAAACGGGCTACGATCAGCGCATGGACGCGACGATCGTTGTAATTGCGCCTGACGCCATCCGGATGGAACGCGTCGCGCGCCGCGACCAGCTCAGCCAGGCACAGATCCGCGCGCGTATGAGTTCGCAAATAGATCCCGGCGTTGCGAAAAGCCGTGCAACGTACGTGATCAGCAATAACGGCTCATTCTCGGATCTGCGGGAACAAGTGCACGCCGTCTACCACGCACTCACATCGCGCGTGGCTTGAGGTCAAGTACAACGAAAGGTGGGCTGCTTGTACAGCGCCCACCTTAATCAAGCTACGCCAATGGACTACTCCTCTAGCTTACCTGACACATAGAGTATTTCCATTTGGCGGAGCATTAAACGCGTAAAGTTTGCGCGCTTACACACTCTTGACACGCAGCCGTCTCAGCGGCCGCCGCGAAGTACGCGACCCGGCCGCTCGCCCGTAAGCTCTCCGTGCAGCAGCACGGGGCGCCCATTGACGAAGACGTGATGGATCCCTTCGGGTTTACTGTACGGTTGCTCGTAGGTTGCCGTGTCGCGAATGTTTTCTGAATCGAATACGACCAGATCGGCAAGCTTTCCGGATTCGATAGTGCCGCGGTCGCGCAAGCCGAAGATCTGCGCCGGGAGTGAAGTTACTCGCCGTACGGCTTCCGGCAGACCCAACGTGCGGCGCTGTTGCACAAACCTTCGGAAGATTCGGGGAAACGTACCGAACGTACGTGGATGCGGCACGCCATGCGCAGTGGGACCGGTAAAGGCCCGAATCGACGCATCGCTTCCCACGCAGCAAAACTCGGCGGAAAGTACGGAGGCGACATCGTCCTCGTTCATCTTGAAGAAAACTGCACCGACGTCGAGACGTTCCTGGATCAGCAGGCGCAGCGCGGCCTGCGCGGGTGAAACGCCCAGTGCGAATGCGATCTCGTCCAAACGCATTCCGGCAAAGCGTGCATTCCGTTCCGAGCCCACTTCCGTTATGAGAATGTCGTGCCACAATCCGTCCTGTTTCAAGCGCAGGTACAACGCAATTGCCTCGGCGGTCTGCGCATCGGTTAGGCGTTCGAGTGTAGCATCGATGCCGCCGTACCGCGCCTGCGGCGGTAGAATCGTCGCCAGGTCCGTCCAACTGGCGACATACGGATAGACGTCGCAAAATGCGTTCACTCCGCTCGCGCGCGCCCGTTCGATGAGCGGCAGCGTTTGGTGCACTTTGCCCCAGTTCGCTTTTCCGGATGCCTTGTGGTGCGAACACTGAACCGTTACGCCGGCGGCGCGTCCGACCTCGAGTGCCTCGGCGATCGCCTCAACAACTCCGTCGCCCTCGTCACGGACGTGTGAGGCGTAGATCGCCGCGCCGGCTTCCCCGGCTGCCCTCGCCATCGCGATGAGCTCGCCGGTGTCCGCATACATTGACGGCGGATAGATAAGGCCGCTGGAAACGCCAAGTGCGCCGTGGTCGCAGGCCTCCTGAACCACGCGCGCTTGGGCAAGGAGCTCATCAGGCTCCAGCGCGCGTTCGGAATCGCCGCTCACGTTCTGCCGCGCCGTACCCAGGCCTACGAGCGTGGCGACGTTCAGTGCCACACCGTTTCGTTCCACCAGCACGAAAAATTCATCGAGCGTGCGCCACTGGACTGCCCCTATACCGATGCGCTGCGCATGCCGCGCAACGCGCTCCAGGCCCGGACCGTGGAGCGGCGCCGCCGACATACCGCAGTTCCCGCCGATCTCCGTGGTGACGCCCTGAAAAATTTTTCCCTCGCAGGTCGGTAATGCGAGCCAAAGCTCGTCAGAATGGGAATGTACATCAATGAAGCCCGGCGCGACGATCTTGCCGGTGCATTCAAGATGAACGGCAGCATCGCGTCCGGCGAGGTCGCCGATTAGCGCGAGCCGATCGTTCACAATTCCAATGTCGGTGGTGTACGGCAATCCGCCCGTACCGTCGAGGATGGTAACGTTGTGAAGAACCGTCGATATCACCGAGCCATAGTCCTGTCTGCTGCTTCGTTTAACAAGCGGTCGAGTGGGTATTTACTCCACTGCAACTTTCTCACTTCGAGGTGTTGAAACCACGTATGGCAATGCAAGAGCAATCATCAGGGCCCGGCGGCGGTATGACCGTACGGGAAGCAGGCAAGCGCGGGGGTGAGCGCGTCAAAGCCAAATACGGGACCGAGTTCTATGAGGCCATAGGGCGCAAAGGTGGGGAGGCAACAAAAGAAAAGTACGGCCCCTCGTTCTACGAGGTCATCGGGCAAAAAGGCGGCCAAAAACTCAAAAGGAAGACGTCCTAACTCAAATCTTTTCCACCGGGGTAACTAATGGCTAAACCCACCAAAGGCGAGCAGAACGACAAGCAGCCGGGTGGCGAGATGTCGGTGCGCGAGGCTGGGAAGAAGGGTGGCAACACCGTTCGAGACCGGTACGGGTCCGGCTTCTACGAGGAGATCGGCCGAAAGGGTGGGCAGGCAACCCGCCAGCGGCACGGTGTCGAATTCTATGAGTCCATCGGCCAAAAAGGCGGCAAAGTCGTCAAAGAAAAATATGGCGCGGACTTTTACGAAGAAATCGGCCACAAAGGCGGCCAAAAAGTAAAGAAGCTCATCGCCGAGGCCAAAAAACAGCTTGGCGCCGAAGCCGAGAGCGGCGAAGAGGAATAACAGCGTTTCACGGTCCGTTGCGGCGCGTCCACCCTTTGGCGTGGACGACGGGGGCGCACGGACGGTGAATCACCACACTGGCGCCGGCTAGTGCTGCGGCGCTTTGACTGAGCCCTCGATTTTACCTAGGTGAACGTCGTTCGTATTGAAGTTCACCGTGATCGTCGCGACCCGCAGTACCTGATCGCCGGTCCGGAAAAGCGAGGTATGGCTGAGCGAAAGCATCTTTGTTGCGTTGAGCCATTGCACTAAATCCGTATCGAACGACTTTTTGATTCCATCCCGGCTATCGAGCTGTTCGATGTGCACGTCACCGGTCGCCGTAAAGTCGAACGTTTGCGTATTGAGATTTACGTGCTGCGCTGCAATGCCGAGGTACGGCTTTCCTTTTTTATACAAAATGCCGTGGCGTACGCCGTCCACGGTCGCGAGCGAACCATCCGGCGACATTTGGGCGTGCGTATAATCAAAGGTCCAGGAACGCGTGCTGATCCGGTTCCCCGTGACTCGTCCACCGCGCAGCGTCAACGGCTCGGTGCCGGGCGGAGGCGGCGCCGGCTCGCGTCCCGCCAGAATAACACCGGCGAGAAACCAGATGAGCAGTGCGACGCCCGCGGCTATCGCGAGCGTGCGCCAAGTATTCTTACGCATAAGCCCGGACCGACGATAGCAAGGTATAAAAGCAGCAGCGCAACGACAACCGGATACGGACCGATGCGCGCAAACAGCGATCCCGGCGGCAAGCCGATGTTTCCGGCCAGGATTGCCTGGCGATCGAGTTCGGTATGCTCGACCCAGCTGCCGGTCGGCGCGATAATGCCGCTGATGCCCGTTGACGCGGCTTGAATAACCCACTCGCCGGATTCGATCGCTCGCATCTGCGCGATCTGCGCGTGCTGATACGTTCCGGATGTCGGCCCGAACCAGGCATCGTCTGTTGGAATGACCAGAAACTGCGCACCTGCGCGAATCTGTGCATGAACGAGATCCGCAAACGCCGACTCCCAGCAAATAAGGGGCGCGAAGCGCATCGCTCCCGCGGGAACGACCGCGTCGACTCGACCATGACCGAAACGTCCAATCAGCGCGGCATACGGTAACCTAGACGTAAGCGCGGGTGCGGGCAATGACTCTGCGAATGGAACCAGTTGCCGTTTGTCATACACATTGATGAGCGTTCCGTTGGGCGCGTACGTATAGAGCGCATTATATTCTTTCAAACCTTCATCGCCGAAGCGCCGCTCCAAGCTTCCGACCGACAGCGTCGTGTGGAGATCGCGCGCCAAACCTGAGAACTGCACGCTCAGTTGACGATCGGTTGCAATCATGTCCGCAAGCTCGCGGCGCTGCGCATCCGTTGCTGCCGAAAGATTCCAATTTCCCGGCTCGTCATCCAGATCTGCGGTGATGACGGTTTCCGGCCAAACCACCAGTTGCGGGTGCAGTGCGGCAAGCTTGCGCGTAAGCGCGGTGTACCGCGCAACGCTGCGAGGCAATGTTTGGGGATCCCACTTTATTGATTGCGCAATATTGCCTTGCACGGCGGCTACGCGCATATGCGGCGCGGGCGCGTGCCGCGCCGGCCAAAGCGCATAGGCCAGGCACCACGATACGGCCAGGATCCCCACGGCAGCCGCAAGTGCTCCTGCGCGCCGCCGCGCGAGCGCTTGCGCAAGATACGCGCCCAGCAGCATCACGATGAACGTTACGCCGACGCAGCCTACGTATGCTGCAAATATTCCCAGTGGCGTTGCCGTTTGCGTGTAACCGATCTGTGCGAACGGGACACCGAGCACGCCGGCCGAGCGAAGCCATTCGAATACGGTGAACGCGGCAGCGCCGGCGGCCGGCGCAGCCCATGCAGGCGCGTAATCTTGTGCGGCCCGAAAGCACAGCGCTGCAGCACCGAAGCTCAGCGCGTCGACGACCGCCGGAATGAACACGACCGCGAAGGCAAGCGAGCCGACATAACCTCCGACGGTATACGTAAACCAGGAGTAGCTCACGATAAAAAAGATCGTTCCCGCGAACCAACCCGTGAAGAATGCACGTTTCCAGGAGAGGCGTTGCCATGCCCAGAACAGCGCCGCCGCGCCGAAGGGAGCCAGCCACGCTTGTCCGGCCTTCGGGAACGCAAATGCCAGCGCCAACGCACCAAGCGTGCAAACGACCAGTTCAACCGCACGCACGGAGGTACCGATGCTACGCAAACTCATCTTCGCCGTCTGTGCCGTTGCGCTCACATTAGCCTCGTGCGGGCGCCAGGTGACGCCCAACCGTACGAATACGCCGAACGGCCTGCAGCCCGGGCAAATGCAGGTAAAGTTTCTGACTCAAGCGCCACCCGATTTCGTGAACAATTGGTACGTCCTTGCTTTTAACACGAGCGGCAACGGCGTCGAGCCGTACGCCATTAACGGGAACCAGCTCAACAACTGGTTGAACTTTTCATTTGAAATCGTGGTTTTCCAGCCGAACGCAAACAGCGCGATCCAAGCGGTGCTCATTCAGTTCGTGAGCACCCAGGGCCCGAACGGTCCGCTGAAAACGCCCGTACAGGTTTGCTGTCCGCCTCCACAGGATCTTATCGTGATTCCGAATTGCGGCACGCAGAATCAATTCTGCGTTACGTTGAGCCGGAACATTTTTATTACGCAGTACTGCTCCCCCTCACCAAGTTCATCGCCGTCTTCTTCCCCCGCGCCCTCGGCCACGCCGAGCGCGACGCCCAGCCCCTCGTCGAGTTGCGTAGCCAACACCTGGAACGTCAACTGGTTCGTGGCTTCCCCCAATGGCAATCCCACGGGCCAAGTCATCTCCGCGGCCGGATCCTACGGCGTGACCGATACGACGTTCCAGAAAACCTACAACGTGACGACCACGTTCGACCAAACCTGGACCCAGCCGCTGCCTCCCGCCGTGCCGCAGGCGCCGAGCCAAGCGGCGCAGATCGCGGGCGGCGAAGTGGCGAACGAGCCGTAACGGGGAAAGAACCGCGCATGCATGAGACGATTGAATGCGCGCACGACCTTTGCAACTGCACGGTCACCGCTGAAATGCAAAGCGAGGAGTACTGCGGCCAGGCGTGCCGCGACGCGCAAGAAAACGGAATCGAATCTGAGGCGTGTCCGTGCGGTCATCCCCCGTGCGACGCCCCGGAATAACCCAAACGGTCCTACGGATAGCCGTTGAAGCCGGAGGGGATCAGTGAACCGCGATTGGTCAGACCGAACGTTGCTGCGCGCGAGGGGAATGCCAGCAGATTGATCGTCGCGTTGAGTTCGCGCGAATTCTGATTGTAACTGAGCTGGAGTTCGTAGCAGTCACCGATAATGCGGCTATAGTAAACGGTCTTGTTTTGAATCTGATCGCGCGCTTTCCAGTTGACGTCGCCTTGGAACTGGAGCATGGACCCGTTTCCGAACGGCGTTGAAAACTGCACGTTCGTGGGCAGAAAGCCTTGGCCGGGGCCCGGATTGAAGGCGCCCGTAAGCGATACGAAAGAACGCGGCGAGGGCCGGGTCAGCAGCTGGTAGCTCAGTGGCTGCGCGATGCCGTTGAACGCCGTCGTGTAATTTACCGATAGATTGTAGATCTCGCCGTTGTAGATGCGTATTGTATCCGTTGCATTTTTCAGGTTGGGGCTATTTTGCAAATCCAGGGTAGAAAACGGTACCGAACCCGGACCGTTATAGTTGTTTTCGTTGTACGAGACGACGTTGTTCACGTGTGAGCCGATTTGCGATGTGAGCGACATCTGCTGCGCTATGCTGGCCTTGAGATCACCCGTACCGTATGCGTACTGGTGAACTTGCACGTTTGCCGTGAATTGGCTGCCCAGGAAATTATACAGCAGCGGCCCCATGTTCAGGCCGAGATCCGCGCGCGAGGTGGTTTCGGGGGTCTGCGGTTCGTTGTATTGTCCGATCGTCAGCGTGGGGGCGATTGGAAACACGAAGTGCTGCAAGAAGAGGCGAGGCGTGATCTGAAGCTCGGGCTCTTTGTTGAGCCCGTAAGGCGTTTGCGCAAACGTTTTTTGATACGTCAATTGATAGTCGAGTGCGTTCGTGCTCCAGTGAAACAGATCGTTGACGTCCGCCGTGTTATTCGATACGAACGTTCCAGCCGTAAATCCGTTTTGCGTACGGGAAAGATTCGCGCTGAAACTGTTTTGCATCGTCGGTCCGAACTGCCGTGTGTCGGTAAATCCGAAACTGTCGGAAGAAGATTGGCCGCCGCTGCTTTGCCGGGTGAACGTATACGCCTGCGACTCCATCAGCCCGGTATGTGCAATTTGCGCATTGATATTCTGCGAGCTCGGAAAATTGACGTAGGGACCGTACGTACTCTGATACGTGTAGTTGAGGTTTCCGTGCAGCGTCTGCGAGATGTTTTCCGTGTCTTGAAGCGCAAAGTTGTAGTTGACGCTGGGCGCGGGGGGAAGATGGCTGGCGACGCGCTGGATCGCGATATTGGTCGTGCGTTTACCGCGCCGGTTCGAAATCGTTCCGTTATAGCCGACCGTCAATCCTTGCTTGGTATAAAAATCGATCGTGTAGTATCCATAATAATACTGGTCGCGCCCGAAGCTGAGATGCGTTCGGACGTACGCTCCTTGGATTGAGTTGTATCCCACTTCCGGGAAGAATTGCGGGCGCTGCCGCTCATCGGAAACGGTGCGCAGCGGAATCACCACGCGCGGAAGAAAGAAAATGGCGATGGCCCCCAGGAACAGGACCGCGCTGGTGATGACGATCTTGTCGCCCGGCGTAACATCGATCGTTTTGCCGGTGAGGTGATAGCCTGCGCGGGGTCGCTCGCACGTCGTGACGTTGGCGTGATTGCCGTGAGCAACGCCATGCTGATCCGTATGCAGATCATCGGCGCCGAAGTACACCAGTCCCCGTTCAACGCCTTGCGAGCTCTGCCCGCGGCCTTTATACAGATCGGCCTTTTGCGAAACGGTATCAAAAACGATGCGGTCCGCGTACAAGACGGAGTCCTTGTTCCGATCGATGATGTACGGGTGGCCGGTAACGGTGATGGTTCGCACGCCGTCATAGTGCGCGCGGTCGCCGACCAGGACTTCGTCCTGGTAAAAAATGTGCACGTTTCCGGTAGCGTCACCCGGCACGCCGGGGCGCGGATTGCCGGAAAGCTTGTCGGCCATGACCGCGATGTGGTTGGGCGCCAGGGTCGGAAAATCGCTGGGCTGCGCTGAGGCCGTTTCTTGGGGCTTGGGCGCAATGGAGGGTGTTCCGGACGGCCGCACGAGGTACACCGGCCCCGCACTGCCCGTGGATACCGGCGTCGGCGTGGGAATGGGCGGAGGCGTCACCGGCGTGGTAAGCGGAAACGGCGTGGCATATAACGAGCCGGTGCCGCCGACGCCAGCCGGAACCGTGCTCGGCGAAGGCGAGGGCGATGGCGTCGTGCCGGGCGGCGTGGGCGTACCGGCTTGCGCGACCAGCTCGCTTACGCGCTGCGCGCAGCTTTGTCCGTCGAGCAGCGCCAGTGCGTGGCGCGAGGCAGCGTCATCGTACGACTGTGCCGACGCGGGCACGACCAGCACGCATTGCACAAACGCCAGCAAACATGCAAGCGCGCGTAATGCGCGCGCACGTCCGGACTGGCTCAAGCTAGTGTTCTTCGCTCCAGAGTAGCGCCAGGCCGGCGGTGCCGAATATGACGTTCGGAAGCCACGACGCTAGGTATGGATTGATGCGTCCGGTACCGCCGAACGCCGATGCTGCTTCAGTCATGACGTAATACACAAAGAACGCAACTACGGCCAGCGCCATTCCCATTGCACGGCCTTTTTTTCCGAAACGGATTGCCATCGGCAAGGCGAGCACCACGCTGACGAACGCCGCGAACGGAAACGCGAGTTTGTCGGCGAGATTTATCTCCAGGTTACCGAGCGCCTCACCGCCGACTCCCTGCGACTTGAGCGCGTTCACTTGAGCCGACAGCTGCTTGGAATTCATCGTCCAGGCGTCGCTGTTGGCGCTGCTCATGAACTGCGCGGCGCTTTCCGCCAGTGGCAAACCAATGCGAAACTCCGGCGTGTTGGTCTGTGAGGTCTCATACCCTTGCGCATTGTAGTAAGTCAGAATGGCGTTGGTCAAAACCAGCGTCGCCCCTTCAACGCGCGCGGTTTGCGCTTGTACCGTTTGGTTCCAATATCCGTTGCGGCCCGGTTTGAAGATCTGCACGCCCGCCATCGTTTTGCCGTCAGGCAACACCTGACTTACGAAAAATACGTTGCCCGTGTCGGGATCTTTGCGAAAAAACTGCGGCTCCACAGGTAGCGCGGCGGTGTGGTAAATGATCTGGTAAAACGTTCGCGTGGAAAGTTCCACCGACTTTGGAGCCACGAATTCGTTCGTGCTGTACGCCAGCAAAAATGCGGCCAAACCGAACAAGAACGGCGTAAGCGCCAGGCGCCAAAGTGAAACGCCCGACGTGCGGATCGCATTGATTTCGTTGTCCGCCATGAGTCGCCCGATGCCCAGGAGCGTGGCGAACAAGGTGGCAAATGGAAACGCCATCGGTATCGATTGCGGAATACGAAAAACAACAAACCGCATGATCAAGAAGAACGGAGCATTCTGCGCGATCAAATATTTGAACGCTAAAAAGAAAATGTTGAGCGCCCAAAACAGGAAGAACGCCAGAAATGCAAAGACGAACGGGCCGAGAAACTCGGCCAGGATATAGCTATCGAGAATTGGGATGCGCAGCTGCCGGAAGATCCCTAAGGGCGCAGTCCGGGCTCCGGGTACGGACGCCATGCGGCTCGCGTTCGCTGTGTCTCTAGTAGTTCCGGTAGGCCGTCAGGACTCGCGTTACGTAGGCTCGCGTCTCTGCATAGGGCGGTACTCCGTGATAACGGTCAACGGCGCCCGGCCCGGCATTATACGCAGCGACCGCGAGTTCAATGTTGTTGTCGTATCGCGCCATCAGCATATGGAGGTAGCGGCTGCCGCAATCCACGTTTTGCGCGGGATCGAACGCATTCGTGAGGCCGCACCCGGCTGCGGTGCCGGGCATCAACTGCATAAGCCCTTGAGCCCCCGCCGTGCTGATTGCGGAGGGATCGCCCGCGGATTCCGTCATGACCACTGCGCGCACTAGTGCGGGCGACACGGCGTTGCGGTCGGATGCGGTCTGTACCAAATTCTGAAGGTCGGCCGGTCCCAGGGCATTCGGGGCGTACGGAAGGTAGCCTGAGCCGCTACATCCGTAGAGCAGGCTGAGGAACAAGAACAACCCAAGCAGCTTCCTCATGCAAAAACGCCTCTTCTGAAATCTTCGGCCCCTGCCTGCGGCGGGTGAGCGATGTTCCCGGATTCTAACCAGAATAAAACGTACGGCCGCGTCCGCAAAGAGGCGGCCGGGCCCAAATGCGAGAGCCGGCCATGTGGGACCGGCTCATGCCAGAGGCGGATCGCCGCCGCGGGTCAGCCGCGGCTCCACGAGCTGTGTGCGCGCGAGAAATGCCAGCAAATGCGAAGGACCGCGCTCAGGCGCGGGCGCCGTATGGCACCCAGGCGGGTGACCACGCGCAACCCTCTAAAGATGCGGAAACGCGGGCCGCACGTGAGGACGCTTCCTCGTATGCCGCGCGGCGGCCGGTACAACGTGACCATAGACGCTCCCCCATTCCAAGTGGAACCCCGTAGAACTAATATTGCTCCCGCGCCCATAAGCTTTGCAAGAAGCAGCCGTGCCGCGGGCAAGCAGGCGCGCCGTTGTCACGCTCGAGCGTTCTTGGCCGACTCCCTTGACATGACTGTAGGAATTATCGGCCTGGGCACCATTGGAACCGCAATCGCAGCGGGGCTGCACGGGGCGCAACCGGGGCATACAGTGCTCGCTACCACGCGCACGGCACGAAGGGCTCCCGCGTTCGCGCAGTTCTGCCGGACGAACGCGGATCTCGTTCGCTGCAGCCAAACCCTGCTGCTCTGCGTCAAGCCGCAGCAAATACCCGCGATATTGAAAGAAATTGCTCCGCACGTACGGGCTGACCAACTCGTCATCTCCACTTGTGCGGGCGTAGCGCTCGACCGCTTCACGTCTGAGCTCTCCACACCCAATATCGTTCGCGCCATGCCGAACGTGCCCATTGAAATTAATGCCGGCGTCACGGCGCTTGCCTTTTCCGAATCGTGCGAGGAGCGGCAGCGGGAAGAAGCCATCGCACTATTTCGTCACATCGGCGAGGTGGTGCAGGTCGAAGAGCGGCATTTCGATGCGGTAACGGCAATCAGCGGCTGCGGGCCGGCGTACGTTTGCGTCATTATCGAAGCGCTTACCGATGCGGGGGTTCAGCAAGGCTTGCCGCGCGAGACGGCGCGTTTACTGGTTACGCAGACGCTCTTGGGATCCGCAAAGTTCGTGCTGCAATCGCACTTGCATCCGGCGCAAATTCGTGACCGCGTTACCACACCCGCCGGCTGCACCATCGACGCGCTCACCGCTCTGGAGGACGGAAAAGTGCGTCATTCGTTGATCACCGCGGTCGCCATCGCAACCGCCAAAAGTTCGCAACTTACCGGGAGAGGGCCGGGTGAGGTTACGGCTGGTTGAAACTCAAGCCCGCCGTGATGGTACGTCCCGCGGAGAAGTGGTTGCCTTGTGCATTCTGCAGCGTAATGTAATAACGGTCGTTCAGGATGTTGCCGATCCGCACCATGACTGCGGCATGAGGCGTTAACGCAAAGCCTTTCTCGGCATCCAGAACGATGTGCGGGGTGTACTTGCAGAAACCCGGAACCGTCGGCGCGCAAGCGGCCGAGGATAACCCGCTGCCGTACTCGCCGGCGAAAGACCACCACCCGCCCCGCGTATCGCTCGCAATCAATCCTGCGGTGGCGCCCCAGCGCTGCTCGTGATCGGCCGGCGTCCAATCCGTCGGCGAACCGAAACAGGGTGCGAGTAATTGTGTTTCGCACCCTTTGTTCACCGAGTACGTGTGATTGAAGGAAGCATAGAAACGGCCATTGCGCTCCAGGGGTAATTGGTAGTACGCCGTTTGCGTGGCAATGCGCCCGACTTGATAGTTGATGTCCTGATGCAGATTCGTAACCCCGACTTGCGTGTCGTCGATCAAATCGGTCGCGTTCTTTTGCGAGATACGGATTCCGAGGTCACCGGTTCCCATCGGCAAATGGCCGCCGATCTCGTAGACAGAATCCCGTTGCGGGCGCAAATCGAACTGCGCAACTTGTGGCTGCAGCGGAAGGTTGAGCAGCTGCGCGGCCGTCGGGGAGACGTTTTGAAATGAGAACGGCGTGAAGAAACGCCCGTAATAGGCGTATACCGATGCGCGCTCCCCGAAAAAGCGAGTGAATTTGAAGCGCGGACTGAATTGCGAGGCACCGTAGCGGAACTGCGGGGAAAACAGCTGGAACGCATCCGCTCGCAGACCATAGTCCACTTCGTAGCGTGGGTCGAGTCTCCAACTGTCCTGTACGTATGCTGTCTCCGTGTGCCCGACGTTGGGAGCATTGTCGGTAACGGTGTACGGCGCGTTCGGCGTGGCGGGACTGTAGATAGGCGCGAGAAAGTTGTTCGGCTGCAGCGTGATCTCGTACGATTTCGGCACGAGCGTAAAGTCGTATGACGATCCGGCGCCCACCGTATGCTTTTGCAGTTGCACCGTATAATCGGCGTTAAACGCCCCGTCCGTCGCCGTGGAATAGCCGCTCAGTGAATACCCGCACGTTGTCAGACCGAAGTTTCCGCTCGCCAGCGCATCCGCGCAGTCCGTTGGTGAACCGCCGTTTGCGATGTTGATGTTCTCGCCGTAGATAAAGTCGTTTGCCGGGTCCCCGAACTCCTGAATCTTCGAACGTTTGAAAGACGGTCCGAATGCGAGCATGCCGTTGGCTCCGATTGCGTGGCGGTACTGCAAAGCGGCAAAGGTGTCGTCTTGCGTCTCACTATCGTCGGTGTTTGCCGGCTCGCCGCCTGCTAAGTCATTGGGAATCTGATACGTCTGGAGCGAGTGGCTCAGCGTCACATTCAGATAGTCGCTTTTGGACGTCGGCATCGTGAAGCGCAAAAATTCGTTCGTATTGCTCGCGTCGTTGTGTGGTGAGCTGGCCTGCGGCGGATCGAGCCCGCGCGCGGTACGCGTGGCATGAAAGGCCGCTACGATGTTTCCCGCGCCGATCGGACTGTGGTACTCGAGTGATGAGTCGACCGTTGCGTACGAGCCCGCCTGCGCGTATCCCGCAAAGCCGGGCGGTTCACCGGCGCCGGATCGCGTGCCGATGTTCACGACGGCCGCAAAGCGCCCGCCATACTGCGCCGGATATGCGCCCTCGAGTACGTCGACGAATGCGGCATTGGAGATGTCGAACTCGGTGCCGATCTGCCGGTTCAGTTCTTGTGGTATCGATACGCCGTCGACAAAGTAATTGATGTCACCGTGATCGCCGTTGATGTGCACGACGCCGTTTGCCCCGCGTGCGGAGCCCGGCAGTTGCAACAGTAAGTTCGGAAAGGTTGTCGAGGCGGGCGAATGCGAAAGCACGGTAGTGTTCAGCGTGAGATCCGTGCCGGAGCCGCGCACCGGCGGTGCAGAGCCTTGCCGTACGACAATCGAGCGGATCGTCGTGATACGGGCAAGCATCAGCCGTACGCTCGTGCCCTGCGAAGTCAGTTCGACGACCTGCGTTGCGTGCAGCGGACCCTTACGAGCGGAAATCTGATATTCGCCCACCCCGAGCGTCGAAAAGCGAAAGTACCCGGCGCCGTCGGTCGTGGTGGAGACCGTAATGTTTTGGCCGCTTACGTCAACGCGGGCGCCGGCTACGGGCGCGGAACTCTCGTCCTGGACAACGCCGCTAAGCTGCGAAGGCGTCGCAGCCAGGCTGCCGATGGGCAAGCAACAGGAAAGGGCAAGCGCGAACGCCCCAGCGCGCCAACGAGTGCAATTTGAGAACGGTTCGCAAAACATGATTTGCGAATGATTCTCAAATGGCCGCGGGGCCCCTGCCGCCTCGACGGGTAGACTTCCCCCATGACCCTAGCAGACGCGGCCCCCTATTTCGGCAAACGAGTAACCGTTATTACGCGGCCGCCTTCGTCAAGCTCAGGCCCCGGCCATTATGACGGGGTCCTGGAGCGCATCGACAACGACCCCCAGCACGTGTACCTCCAGCCGCTCATCCCCGGCGCACCGCAACCGCCATACCGCCGGCACGGCCCAGGCGCCCACACCAACGCCATACCGCTCAACGAGATCCGCGAAATTCGACCCCTCTAATTCTTGAAACGGTAGAGCGCTGCGGGGCGATAGGCAGTTCCGCTGCGGCGCTTTCCGGTGTCCTCGATCAAGTTCGAGGCAAGCATCTTGCGGCGAAAGGAATCCTTATTCAGTTTGCGGCCGAGCACGGCTTCGTGGATGTGCTGCAATTCGAACAAGGTGAACTCGTCGGCCAGGAGTTCAAAGCCGATTTGCGCATAGTTGAGCTTGCCCCGGATGCGCTGGACGGCCAAGCCGATGATCCGGTCATGATCGAACGCAATTTTCAATTTCTTGCCGTTTGCGTTTCGAACGAGGATGGGTCCGCCGCGTTGTCCATCCCAGGGCACCTCGATGTAGCCGATCGCAGCGCCGGTGTTACGACTGATGGCCGCAACGAAGCGGCCTTCAGGAATGAGCGCGTAATAGGCGACGCTGATGATGCGTCCGCGCGGGTCGCGTTTGAGCGCACCGAATGTGAAGAGTTGCTCCAGGAACACATCGCCGGCGATGCCCGCCTTGTCGGCAAGTGCGCGCGCGGCCGCATCCTCGAGCGACTCATGACGCCCCACGAAAACACCGGGTAGAGCCCAGCCTCCTTTGAACGGCTCCTTGTCGCGTTGCGCGAGCAACGTCAGCAGCGATCCGTCGGAGCCGATCGACAGCAAGACGACATCGACGGTGACCTCGGGCAGGAAGCGTTCCGTAAAGGCTGCGTCGTCCATAGTCAGGGCACCGGGCAGCTTCAAGCGCTCGCGAACATGCATGAAGCATCCGACTGCGCGGCGCGCTCGCGAATCGTTGTGAGCGACTGGTCGATAAGGAGTTCGCCATTGCGCAACACCGGGCGCAAAAGGTTTTCGCGTGCTCCGAGCTCTTCGAGACGAACGGTTTGCAAGTCCGAAGTGAGCGCGAGGCGGCCGGCCTTGGAGCGTTTGCTCATGTCCCCTTTCGGCGATTTGAACACATCGATCCACTGACCGTTGATCATCGCTGCCGAAACTTTCATCGCGAACTTCATGGTATCGCGATTGACCTTTTGTAAAAGTCCGCCGCCCATTCCGTACGCGCAGTTCTCGGCGCTAAAGCCCGCTTTCAAAATCGCCTCCCCAGTCGAAGCGATCGTCGAAAGTTCCATGCCGTCGCCTTGTATGACACGCACGGACGGAGCGAGCACGAGATACCCTTTCTGATTTTTAGTCGCGCCAAAGTTGCGCGCAAGCGACGCGAGCACCCGAGGTACGACGTCCTTCGGGTCTCCGGAATCGGGCCGGACGACAAGGGTAGCTCCGCTATTGACGATCTTCTCACGCAGTTGCCGGCCGATGATCTCCTCAACCGCATAATCGATGTCGTAGCTGTCGGCCACGATAGCAAATACCTTACCCGGCTGCGCGAAGTGGTCGATCATGTTTTCAAAGGCGCGTGCTTCGCCGTCGCGGCCCCAGGCGGTTACGGTGGAATGCTCCATCGCAGGAATCGAGTATCCGGCCATAGGTTCGTGATAATACTGCGCCGCGTACGTGAGCGCGGCAACCGTGTCCGTTCCAAGGAAGTTCACGAGGTGAGCGAGCCCGCCGATTGCCGCGCTTTCGTACGAAGAGACGCCGCGAGCGCCGAAGTCGTGCAGCCTGAAGGGAATGACCGCAGCTGGGTCATCGCACGACCGGTCGAGTTGTTCCATGATACTACGCTTCGCGGTCGCACTGAGCGTGCAAACGGTCGTCGGATACCATAGCCGAAGCAGTGAGGTTTCGATGAACGCCGGTAACCACGCAAACTCCGGGTCCGTGTTCACAATCTGCGCCAACACGTTGCCCGCCGGCACATCCACGCCTTCCGGAACGGCCTCAATCTGGACGGGGAGCAATCCGTGGTGCTTCTCGACGATTCGCATCCACCCGGCGTGGTTGTACGGTAGTCCATGCTGCGTTGCAATGCTTGCGCCTTCCTCGACCTGTTCAACGGTGACGGGCCGCAGGAAATGCTGCTTTATCAGGCCTTGAAGTCCGAAGAAGCGTGCAAACGGAAAATCGCCGCCGCGTGATTCGATGTACGAGCTGATGTGGGTCGTACCGCTGGGCAATTGCGCGTAGTGCGAGTATTTATAGCTGTCGGTGTCGAGGATAAGGTTGTAGTTGTTCAATGCACGACTCCTTACGCGGCTGCCGTCATGGTCAGGATGATATGGGCATCATCCCACCAGCAGCAGAACGTAGTCGCAGACGTTCAGGGGCTCGCGCACGACCTTCATGTGTCCGAAGTGAAAAGGCTGGAATCGCCCTACGAATATCGGGCAGTCGTCCCGCGCGGCGCCGCATCATCTCTAATCATATCTCCAGATAGCATATATGCCTTAAGGCATATAAGTCAAGGCAAGGCGCTCGCTCTCCCCTTGCGTGGGGTGCTTGCGGAGCGTATAGTGGTGCAAAGTGGTGCAAAGTGGTGACTGAGGGAGGACAACTTGCACGCGGAGCTGCCGCGCTTTACGGGGTCGGTCGAGCATGCCCTTGACGACAAGGGTCGCCTCATCGTGCCCGCGCGGTACCGCGAGCGGCTTGGAACAGGTTTCATTCTAACAATAGCTCCGCCCGAACCGTGTCTGGCGTTGTACCCGGAGCCGGCCTGGGCGGAGTTCTGTAAACGGCTTGAAACCGCGCCGCGAAAGGACTTGGAGTTCCGGCGCTTCGTCCGTCACGTCTTTGCCCACACGGAAGAGGTCGCGTGCGACGCACAAGGACGGCTCCTCATTCCCGGGCCGCTGCGCACGTATGCGAGCATCGATCGGGAGGTGATCTCGATCGGCTCGTTCACGCGTGTGGAGATTTGGGCGAAGGAGCAGTACGCCGGGCACGCGGCTCCGGAAGGACAGGTCGCGGATTTCATGGCGGAGCTGGGACTGTACTGATGCCGGAGTGGATCGATGGAAGAGCATATCCCGGTTTTGTACGAGCCGGCGCTGGAATATTTGGCGATCCGGCCGGGCGGGATCTATGTCGATGCGACGTTTGGCGCGGGCGGCCACAGCCGTGGAATCTTGGAGCGCTTATCGACTGGCCGGCTCATTGCACTCGATGCCGATCCGTCGGCCGCGGACCGCGCGGCGCGCATTACCGGCTCCGCTTTCACGTTCGTGCCTTCCAACTTCCGCGCTCTTGGAGCGGTGCTGGACCGACTGGGGATCGACCTGGTCGACGGCATCCTTTACGACTTGGGAGTCTCGTCCATGCAGTTTGATGATCCGGCGCGCGGTTTTTCGTTTCGCGAGCGCGCCAGCCTCGACATGCGGATGGATCCGCGAAGCGGCGTCAGCGCTTACGACATCCTCATGCGCGCAAGCGAGTCCGAATTAGCGGATATCTTTTTCTACTACGGCCAGGAACGGGCGGCGCGCAGGATCGCGCGCGTCATCGTGGAGCGACGGACGGCGGGGGCGTTGCCCACCACGACGGTGGAGTTCGGCCGAATGATCAGCGGCCTGCTGCACCGCAAAGGTCAGCGCGAACGCTTGCATCCGGCTACGCGGGTGTTTCAGGCGCTGCGCATCGCGGTCAACGACGAATTGGACGCGCTGCGCGAGGGTTTGGATGACGCAGTGGGCCGGCTGTGCGGTGCGGGACGAATCGTAGCGATCAGCTTTCACTCCTTGGAAGATCGTATCGTCAAGCATAAGTTCCGCGATGACCAGCGGCTGGAGGTACTTACCCGTAAGCCCGTTATCGCGGACGAAACCGAGATCGCGCGCAATCCTCGCGCGCGTAGCGCCAAACTGCGCGCAGCGCAACGGAAGGTCGGCTAATGATCGCCACTTTGGTCAAACCCGCCGAGCGAGGTCCGCAGACCACGCGCAACCCCCGCACCGCTCGCGGTGCGGCGCAGCGCCGCATCTCGCGCAAAGATCGCGCACGTTACGTGGCGTTATTCCGTTTCTGCGGCGTTTTGATGGTAGCACTCTGCCTGGTCATGACCTACGTCATGTTGACGGCGCGTCTGACGAGCCTGAATTACGCCGTCGGCCGCGCGCAGCGCGAACGGATAGCACTGCTGGCGGACTCCGCTCGCCTTGACGATCGTTTGGCGGTTTTGCGTTCCGATGACCGTCTGGCTTGGGTTGCCGCACGTTTGCGCATGCAAGATCCGCAGCAATTTGCGATAGTGACCATGCCGCCGCAGGTACGGCGGCCCGAACCCTCACACTTGGCATTTCTCGCCGGTTTGGCGAGTATTTTCGGCGCGAAATAGACGTTGCACAGACGGACGTTTTCGCGCGTCGGTCCGCGGCGGGCTAAAGGCTTGTTTTACGGGCTGCTTTGCATTGCCGCGTTTTTATCCTGGCGCCTTATCGATGTTCAGCTCATAAGGGGACCGGTCTATGCCAAAGAAGCACTTGCGCAGCGAAGTGACACCGTTGAAGTCTTTGCGCGGCGCGGGAGTATCCTCGATCGCAGCGGCGGCGTGCTGGTGCGATCGCTGCCATCGGAAAGTATCTACGCGGTTCCACACGATCTCGGTGATCCGGACGAAACCGTAAAGCAGCTTGGGGCTCAGCTCGGCAAGATGGACAAGGCGACGGCCGAGCTTTTGCACGACCGGCGCTTACAATTCGTGTGGATCGCGCGCAAAGTTACGCATGACGTCGCGGACCGGGTGCAAGCACTTGGGCTGCCGGGAATCTCGCTCATCGAAGAAGATACCGGACGGCGAATCGATAGCGCGGGACGCAGTGCCTCGACGATTTTGGGCTTCGTCGGTATCGACGAGAACGGTCTGAGCGGATTGGAATACACCTTCGACGATCTGCTCAAAGGAACGTCCGGGCGCGAGACGATCGAAGCCGATCAATTCGGACGCCCGATTCCGTTTGGACAGCAGCGCATCGTCAAGCCGGCAAAGGCCGGATACTCGCTCGAGCTCACGCTCGATTCGTATCTGCAGTTCGTTACGGAAAGCGCGTTGGCGAAACAAGTTTCGACCTATCATGCCGCGAGCGGAACGGCAATCGTGATGGATCCGTATACCGGCGAAGTGCTGGCAATGGCCAATGTACCCGATTACGATCCCAGCACGTATTGGAAATTCTCGCCGGACGACTACCGCGATCGTGCGGTGCAAGACGCGTACGAGCCGGGTTCGACGTTTAAACTCGTGACCGCGGCTGCCGCGATCGAGAGCGGCAAAGTGGGTTTGCACGATCGCTTTAATGCATTTCTGCCGCTCGAAGTGGGCGGACGGCGAATCTACAATGCCGTGGACGGACTGGTGCCCAATCCAAACGGCGACACGCTGGAAACCATCGTTGCGGATTCGCTTAACGTGGGCACGGCACGAGTCGCACTGCACATCGGCAGGCACGCATTTTACGATATGGAACGCCGCGCCGGCTTTGGGAAGGTCACGCAGATTGGTCTAGCGGGTGAAAGCGAAGGGATCGTTCCGCCCATTCAAGAGTGGAGCGGCAGCTCGCTGGCCACGATGTCGTTCGGGCAAGGCGTTTCCGTCACACCCATCGCCATGGCGCGTTATTACTGCGCGATTGCCAACGGCGGGGTTTTAATGCGGCCGCGTATCATTCGCTCGATACTCGACCCCGCGGGCAATCCCGTGTACACCTATCCGCCGGAAGTCGAGCACCGCGTGTTTTCCAAGCGTACCGCTGATATTTTGCGAGGGTTCTTGCGCAGCGTCGTCGTGCGCGGAACGGGGAACCCGTCCGCGCAGATCCCCGGCTACACCACGGCGGGCAAGACCGGAACGGCCCAGATGGTTGAAAACGGCTATTATTCGAGCGGGTCGTACGTCGCGTCGTTTATCGGGATGGTGCCGTACGAACATCCCCGTTACGTCATCTACGTCAAGGTCGAAAAGCCGCAAGGCGCGATCTACGGCTCCATCGTGGCGGCGCCGGCGTTCGTGGCGATTGCCAAAGCCGCTATGCTGCATGCCGGAGTGCTTCCGGCACCCTCTCCGCCGCCCAAACGCTTGGTCCGGAGCACGGCGGTGGAGAATACACGCTAACGGCTATGACTGCAGAACGCAGCGCAATGCTGGAGGAACTCCTGCACGCGCTCACTCCCACACCTCAGATTGTCGGCTCCCTCGATCTGGTCGCAACCGGTATCGCGATTGATTCGCGAAACACGCGCCCGGGCGAGATATTTGTCGCGCTGCCCGGAACGCAAGTCGACGGTCACCGTTTCGCCGCGCAAGCCGTAGAGCGTGGCGCCACGGCAGTTGTGGTGCACCGTACGCTTCCGGAATTGGCCGTTACGCAAATCATCGTACCGGACACCGCGCGCGCACTCTCCGCGCTCGCCGACGCCTTCTATGGCCAGCCGTCCAAGCATCTGATGGTCACCGGGATCACCGGAACCAACGGAAAGACCACGACGGCGCAAATGACCGCGGCGATTTTGGATGCCGGGGGTCTTGCCTGCGGCAGCATCGGAACGATCGGCGCGCGGTTTCGCGAGCACGCCTGGAACATCGCCAATACAACGCCGCCCGCGTCCGAACTGCATGCACTGCTCGCCCAGATGCGCGAATCCGGAGCACGCGCGGTAGCAATGGAAGTCAGCTCGCACGCGCTTGCGCTGGGCCGCGTCGCCGATGTCCGGTATCATACCGGCGCACTGACGAACATCACGCGCGACCACCTGGATTTTCATGGCTCCTTCGATGCGTATGCCGCCGCCAAGCGCATTCTGTTTGATAAGGCACAACGTTGCGTCTTCAATACCGATGACGCGCTGGGAAAAGCATGGGCATCGGAGTTTCGCGCTCGTAAGCCGGTGCTCACATATGCAATAGAGACGCATGCGCAGCTCAATCCGCAAAACATGCAGGTTCGTCCAGACGGCAGCACGTTTGTTTTGCATGGGCAACGCTTCGATGTGCGTCTGCCCGGGCGGTTCAACGTTGCCAATGCGCTTTGCGCGATCGGCATCGGCCGCCACCTGGATGTGGCGGATCGTGACGCGGCTCGCGGGCTTGCGGGCGTGGAGTCGGTCCGCGGCCGCATGGAAGTCGTTCGCGGTTCGGGCGGTTTTGACGTCGTCGTGGATTACGCACACACGCCGGACGCTCTGGAGAATGCGCTCAAGACGCTGCGAGAAACCACCGCTGCGCGTTTGATCGTCGTGTTCGGGTGCGGCGGCGACCGGGATCGCGGCAAGCGGCCGCAGATGGGTGCGGTTGCTGCGGCCAACGCCGACTTTGCCTACGTAACTTCCGATAATCCGCGAAGCGAGGATCCGCTGGCGATCATCGAGGAAATCGAGTCGGGAATGAACGGCGCGCAGCGCGCGGTCTGCCCCGACCGGCGTGCGGCGATTGCCGCCGCAATCGAGGCGGCAAAGCGCGGCGACGTGATTTTGGTTGCGGGCAAAGGCCATGAGAACTATCAAATCATCGGGGAAGACGTTTTGGAATTCGACGATGTCCAGTCCGCTCGCGAAGCCATCGCGCGCAAGGAGCGCGCGCGATGAAGCTTACGGTACAGCATGCAGCCAAAGCGACCGCCGGACGCGTCTTCCATGCCGCGCGCTTTCCCGAACACCTCACCATTGTCACCGACACCCGCAGTATTCGTCCCGGCGACGTATTTCTAGCGCTGCGCGGTGAACGCTTTGACGGTCACGCGTATTTGGCGCAAGCGGTGGCCGGCGGCGCGGCGGCAGTCATTATCGACGAGCCGGCATCAGTCATCGCTGAGGTGCCCACGCTACTGGTTGCGGATACGAAGCGCGCATATATGTCACTCGCCGGCGCGGTGCGCGAGGAATTTCACGGTCAGGTCATCGGCATAACGGGCAGCACGGGCAAGACGACGACGAAATACTTGCTGGCGCAACTGCTCGCGGGCGCCTACGGCGACGAAAACGTGTTGGCCTCACCGGCGAACGAAAACAACGAGATCGGCGTGAGCAAGCTTTTGCTGAGCGCAAGCGAACATCACCGCGTGCTGGTCGTGGAGATGGGCGCGCGTCACCAGGGAGATATCGCGGAGCTCGTTCGCATTGCGCGCCCGCAGGTCGGTGTACTGACCAACATCGGCGACGCCCACCTTGAGATATTCGGATCGCGCGAGGGATTGGCGCGCACGAAGTGGGGACTCTTTTCGCTGGGTGCGCAAGCGGTGTTGAACGCGCGCGATTCCGAATCGGCTCTGCGCGCGGCCTCGCTGCCCGCGCCGCCGCTTTGGTTCGGCGCCGGTGAACCGGGACCGCCCGGAGTGTACATCACGCAGGCGGACAAACTGATTCTTACGCACGGCGGCTCGCCGCTTGAGCTTTCACTCGATATCCGTCTGCCGGGCGCACATAATCGCGCAAATCTCGCCGCCGCGCTGGCTGCGGCTCTGCTCAGCGGTGTTTCGCCGGAGCATTTGGCACGGATGGTACCGTCTTTGGCATTGCCTGCGGGGCGCTACGAAACGATTGCGATCGAAAACGGAACGCGCTTGATTTACGATGCCTACAACGCGAACACGGCCGGCATGATTGCCGCACTGGACGCATTTGCGGACGAGGACGCGGAACGCCGTATTGCCGTACTCGCGAGCATGGCGGAAATCGGCGCGGACGCACCGGCGATGCACGAGCGCATCGGTGCGCATGCCGCGTCGCGCGGCGTTGACGTTTTGCTCGTGAGCGGCGACTTTGCCGAATCCGTTGCAGCGGGAGCGGTAGCTGCTGGACTTCCCGCCGAACGCATCGTCACATACGGTGAAAACGCCGAGGCCGCGCGTTGGCTGCAACGCCACGCGCGTCCGCGCGACGTCGTGTTGCTCAAGGGTTCGCGCAAGTACAAGATGGAAGAAATTGTTTCGGCATTGCGCAGCTCACACACGGGGCGCGCCGTTCACGGGACGTCCGCATGAGAAGCCTGCACATTCGCCGCGCCGATCTGCCCGCGGGAATCGTCGCCGTGCCGGTGCGCACGCCGCTCATCGCTCCGGGCGATGATGTGATCGGCGTGATCGCAAACGCGGTCGCCGGTATCGCGCGGCCCGCGGACGTGCTCGCGATCTCCGAAACGGCCGTCGCAATAGCGCAGGGCCAAGCGGTTCGAGCGGAGCTGGTCCGTCCTAGCGCGCTGGCATACGCGCTCTCGCGCCGCGCCGGAGCGCTGGCAACGGTAAGCCAGCCGGAGTCGCTGCAAATCGTGATCGATCATACCGGTCCTTGGAAGGTAGCGTTCGCGGCAGTCATGCATGTCGCCGGCCGGCTGGTGGGGCGGCGCGGAATGTTTTACGAGATTCTCGGCCAGGCAATTGCGGCGATTGACGGCTATACCGGTACGCTTCCGCCGTTCGAACGAACGATTGTTTTCGCGCCGCAGGCTCCGGATGCGTTCGCCCAATCGGTGTTGGAACGCACCGGTATT
>DASRSF010000263.1:0-6479 GCA_035656615.1 Vulcanimicrobiaceae bacterium
ACGCGTGTGAGAAAGCGGTGGGGTGGTTGCTTGCCCGGCAGCATCCCGACGGCTGGTGGACCGACGAGCTGGAAACGAACGTCACGATGACGGCGGAGCACGTGTTGCTGCTGCGTTTCCTGGGCATCGACGCCGGCCCAATCCGCCAGGGTGCGATTGCGCACATGCTGCATCATCAGCGGGCCGACGGATCTTGGGCGTTATATTACGACGGGCCGGCGGACCTGAGCACGACCATCGAGGCGTATGTCGCTTTGAAAGTGTTGGGACTCGATCCGCAACGTGAAGAGATGCAGCGCGCGCTTGGCGTCATCAACACGCTGGGCGGTCTGGCCGATGCGCGCGTGTTCACGAAAATCTGGATGGCGCTTTTCGGAAAATACCCATGGGACGGCATCCCGACGATGCCGCCCGAGATCGTGCATTTTCCGCCGTGGATGCCGTTTAACTTATACGATTTCTCATGCTGGGCGCGTGGAACCGTCGCGCCGTTGTGCGTGGTGATTGCGCGGCGGCCGGTGCGCGAATTGGGTGTCGACGTCGCGGAGATCGTGAATCCCGGAACTGCGGCGCGAATGCACGCGGTGCCTGGCAGCGGCTGGCTTTGGTGGGTCGACAAACTGCTGAAATTGTACGAGTCCTCGCCGGTGAAATTGGGCCGCGAACGTGCGTGTCGAACGATGATCGACTGGGTCGTGGAGCGGCAAGAAGCCGACGGCAGCTGGGGCGGGATTCAACCACCGTGGGTGTATTCGCTCATCGCTCTGAACATCGAAGGATACGCCGTCGAGCATCCGCTCATGCAAAACGGTTTGCAAGGCATGGAACGCTTTGCGTTCAGCGATGACGCCGGCTGGCGATTTCAGGCCTGTATGTCGCCGGTATGGGACACGGCATGGGCGGTGCGCGCGCTCTACCAGGCAGGGCTTCGCGCGGATCATCCGGCGATGCGCCGCGCCGTCGAATGGCTGCTCAAAGAGCAAATCGGCGCCGATGTCTCCGGTGACTGGCAAGTGCGCTGCAAAGACGTTCCCAACGGCGGATGGGCGTTCGAATTCGACAACGACATCTATCCGGACATCGACGACACCGCAGTGATCGTGTGCTCGCTCCTGGAGGGCGGCGATCACGAGCGCGTCGCTCCGGCGATCGATCGCGCGGTTACGTGGACGTTGGCGATGCGATCCGGCAACGGCGCATGGGGCGCATTCGATCGCGACAATACGAGCGAACTGCTGTACCGCATGCCCTTCTCGGATTTCGGCGCGATGATCGATCCGCCCACCGAAGACGTTACCGCGCACGTTTTGGAAATGATGGCCATGCTCGGATACGACGAGAAGAACGAGTATGTCGCCTGCGGTCTGGAATATTTACGCCGCACGCAAAAACCCGCGGGTTCATGGTTTGGGCGTTGGGGCGTGAACCATATCTACGGCACGTGGTGCGTGGTCTCGGCGCTTGCGCAGCTGCGAACGGGTTACGATATGATCGCCAAAGCGGCGAAGTGGATGATTGCCAAGCAGAACGCCGACGGCGGCTGGGGCGAAACGTGCCACTCGTACGTCGACGAATCGTTTGCGGGAATCGGAACCAGTACGGCCTCGCAAACCGCGTGGGCCGTGATGACGCTGCAATGGGCGGGCATAGGCCGTCACCCGGCCGCCCAACGGGGCCTGCGATACCTGGCCGAGCAACAGCGCGCCGACGGCACGTGGGACGAACCGTATTTTACGGGTACAGGATTTCCACGGGATTTCTATTTGAATTATCATATGTACCGGCATCTTTTTCCGACGATGGCGCTTGCTATGGACGAGCGCTACCGGCGGCATGCGCCGTCATCCACTAGTGACACCACCATCAGGGAGCAGGTCAGCGTTTCATGAGTACGCCGTTCGCGCAAAAAGTTCAAATCGCCAAATACATCTTCGGCAAGAAGTTGAAGGGCGAATCCAAGTATGCACTCGTCATGGAGCTCGAGCCGCTCTTTCAATGTAATCTCGCGTGCGCGGGATGCGGCAAGATCCAGCATCCCACCGAGACGCTGCGCAAGCGCCTTTCCGTCCAGGATTGCATTGCCGCCGTCGAAGAGTGCGGAGCGCCGGTTATTTCAATTGCCGGCGGGGAGCCGCTTGTATACGAGGATCTTCCGCGGCTGATCGACGAGCTGATCGCGCGAAAGAAAGTCGTTATCGTTTGCACCAATGCGCTGCTTCTCGAAAAGAAGATCGACAAATTCAAACCGCATCCGCTCTTTACGTGGATGATTCATTTGGACGGCCTTCGCGAGCGCCACGATGAAGTGGTTTGCCGGGAAGGTACGTTCGATAAAGCCGTGACCGCGATAAAGGTCGCCAAAGAAAAAGGTTTCCGCGTTTCCACGAATACCACGTTCTTCGATCCGGACGATGCCGTCTCGATTCGCGGCGTGCTGGACTATCTCAACGATGAGCTGCAGGTCGATTCCATGCAGATATCGCCGGGTTACGCCTACGAAAAAGCGCCGGATCAGGAGCACTTTTTGGGTGTGGAGCGGACGCGGCAGATCTTCCGTGATGCGTTCGCGGGCGGCAAGCGCAAGAAGTGGCGTTTGAATCACAGTCCCGTGTATCTGGATTTTCTGGAAGGCAAGCTGGATATGGAGTGCACGCCTTGGGGCATTCCTTCGTACTCACTGTTGGGCTGGCAGCGGCCATGCTACCTGATGTCCGACGAGCCGTATGCCAAGACGTACAAAGAACTGCTCGAAGAAACCGATTGGTCCAAATACGGGCGCGGTAAGCATCCCAAGTGCGCAAACTGCATGGCGCACTGCGGATACGAACCGACCGCCGTTTCACGCACCACGGGCTCTATCAAAGAAAGCATTCGAGCTGCGCTAGCGCACTAAGCGTGGCGGGCATGGCTGACACCGTTTTTTTGACCGGCGCAGGCGGTTTCGTCGGCGGACATATCTTGCGCGAGCTGCAAACCGCCGGCTACCGCGTTCGCGCGCTCGCGCGGGGCGGATCGCTCCCGCAGGCGCAGGAAGTCGAATTGGTTACCGGTGATCTCACGAACGCCGGCGCGTTTGTGCACGCGCTCCAGGGTTGCCGGTACGTCGTGCACTGCGCCGCGCTGTATTCATTCGCACCGCGGGATCGCGAGCAGACGCATCGCGTCAACGTTTTAGGAACCGCCGCCCTGGTGGAGGCCGCGCGCGTAGCGGGTGTCGAGCGGTTCGTGCTCACGTCGAGTTCGGCGACATTGGGTCCATGCACCAACGGCGAACTTCGTGCGGAGTCGCACTGGGCGAGCGAAGGCGCTTCGGCGGGATATCATCATTCCAAGCTCGGCCAGGAACGCGCCGCATTTGCCGGGCGGGTGCCGGTGATTGCGCTTTTGCCCACCGCGCCGGTCGGACCGCGCGATTGGAAGCCGACTCCGACCGGAGCGATGATCCTCGAGTACGCGCGCGGCGCGATGTTCGCAAAACCGCCGAGCGGCGGCGGCTTGAATCTGGTCGCGGTCGAAGATGTCGCGCGCGCGCACGTCCAAGCGCTTCAACGCGGCCGCACAGGCGAGCGCTACATTTTAGGCGGCGAGAATATGACGCTCGACGAGTTGTGGGAGATGCTCGCCGAGTTGACCGGAAGACCGGTTCCGGCGTGGCGCGTGCCGTACGCGCTCGCGCTGGCAATTGCGTACGCCGACGAAGCGCGCTGCCGCGTGCAGCCGCACGCGCGTCCGCGTGTTCCTATTGAAGGCGTTCGCATGTCCGTCGATCGCATGTTCGTCGATTCTTCGAAAGCGCAGCGCGAGCTGGGGTTTTCGCCCTCGCCGGTGCGGGATGCGCTGCAGCGCGCGGTAAGCTGGTATCGCGATAACGGCTACTGTTGATTACCGTCGTTACCGCAACCGGTTTAGAATATAGCGCGGCGCGCCGAGCGTTGCCGGCCGAAATACGGGTAATTCGAGCGGGTCTTGCGCTCAAGCACAACGCGGAGCGCATCGAAGGCTCGGCAATCAGTTGCGGCGTTGCGGGCGGATTGCGAGCTGACTTACCCACGGGCACGGTGTTGATTCCACGCTTCGTCATGCGCCCTGACGGAACACGTCTTGAGTGCGACAGCGAGCTCGTCCAGGCGCTCTGCGCCTCTGCAGCGCAGCTGGGCCATCGCGCGGTTGACGCCCCGCTGATGACCAGCGAAAGCATCGTGCACGGCGCAGCACGCGACGATTTAGCGAAGGCAGGTTACGCCGGGGTCGATATGGAGACCGGATGGATTCAGGCGGAACGAGTTGCTTGCGTGCGGGTCATCCTTGATACGCCGCACAACGAAATATCGAGGGCGTGGGAACATCCAGCAACGGTCTTCTTTAAACCGAAGGCCTGGGGGGATCTGCCGTTCCTTGCGCGGGAGGGTCCCCGCTGTGCCCGGATAGCGGCGGCTATTGCGGCTCGTGCGCTGGACAAGAGCGCAGTTCGATGAGAGAACCCGCGATGATCTCGCCGCTGCATCCGCAAGGCCAACTCCACCGGCACGTGTAGAAGAAGGAGTCCTTTTCGATTGTGCCGCGCTCGACGGTGCTTTGGGGGCTGCCCAAACGCGACATAGCGAGTTCTGTACGAACGACCATCGCGGCCATGGTACCCATGAATCCGGCCGTTCTACCGGAGAAGAGCTCCGATGCGATCTGCCGGCATGGCGGCATGAAAGTGGATGCCTTGACCGTATTTGCAGCCCAGTTCGAGCAGCCGGCCCGCCTGCGCGCCGCTTTCAATGCCCTCGGCCGTAACCTGAAGATTGCACGCGGAGCCTAGACGCACGAGCAGCTCGATGATCTGCCGGCTTTTTTCGTCGTTTACGTCGCTGGTGAAACTGTGGTCGATTTTGAAACCGTCCACCGGAAGTATTTTGATGTAGCGAAGCGATGAGTAACCGGTTCCGAAATCGTCGATGTACAGCTTCACGCCAGCGGATCGCAATTCGTCCAGAACACCGGCTGCCCGGTGTTCGCTTTGCAGGAGTGAGGTTTCGGTAATTTCGACCGCGAGCGAACCCGGTTCGATGCTGTGGTCGCTCAACAATTTTCGTATGAAGCCCGGAAGATCCGGCTGCAGCACTTCCTGCACCGATAGATTCACGTTCATTTTCAAGCGCTGGTGTGGATAGTTCTGGTGCCAGTCCGCGAGCTGTTTGCACGCGCTCATCAACACGAAGCGGCCGACGGGAACCATTAATCCCATCTCTTCGGCCAGCGGCAAGAACGCGGCGGGTGCGAGGTAGCCTTGCTCGGGATGATGCCAGCGCAGCAACGCTTCCACCGCCTCGATTCTTCCGTCGGCCAGGCTCACAATCGGCTGGTACAGGACAACGAATTCATGCTGATCGATGGCCGAACGAAGGTGCATGCGCAGCGAGAGCCTGCGCAGCGCTTCTTCATGCATGCTCGCGGTGAAGATCGCGCTTCGGTTACGGCCTTGGCCTTTTGCATGATACATCGCCGTGTCCGCGTCGCGCATGACTTCGGCAATGGAGGTGTATTGGCGATCGATGGGCGCCACGCCGATACTTGCGGTCATCGCGATTTCACGCCCGGCAAGATGGTAGGGGTGGCGTAACATGCGATGTACGATATCGAGGATACCCTCGATTTGCATGGGCGTGGTCTCGCACAAAAGCACCGCAAACTCATCGCCGGCCATGCGCGCCACGATGAAGCGTTCGTCGACAACCGAGCGCAGCCGCGCCGCCGCTTCTTTGAGAACGTCGTCGCCGGCCAAATGCCCCAGGGTGTCGTTGATCGATTTGAATTCGTCCAAATCCAGGTACAATACGGCGCGCCCGGCCATGTCGCCGCGCTTGACCGCTTCGAGCGCGCGCGCGAGTTCGAGCGAGAATACGGTCCGGTTGGGCAAACCCGTGAGTGAGTCGTGCGTCGCTTCGTATTGCAAACGGCTTTGCGAACGCGCATTTGCCAGTGCAAGGCCCATGAGATTGACGAAGACCTGCATGGCGCGCAGCGTTTGCGCACTGGGGATTTCTCCATTGACCGGACCGTCGGGCGACATATACCCAATCATCACGCCGTCACGGTCGTGCAGCGTGAGCACAAGCGCATCGCGTTCGCTCCATTGGCTAGGATACTTGCGTCCTACGCCGTTGGGATTCATACCGCTATATATCGAGCGTTCCCAATGGGCTTCACGCTCCGCCGGAAAGAAGTAGCAGTCTTCAAAGAACCGCACGGCTTGCGCGAGCATCCCGGTGAATGCTTCCCGATCGATCGACTCGTACAGTCGCTGCGTAACGATGTGTTCGGGATACCCCAGCAGAACGCGGCGGCGCAGCTCCCCGTCCGGCTCCTCGGCGGCGACCATTGTTACATAGCGCCAGCCAAAAATCTCTTGAACGCCGCGCGCAAGCGAAGTGAGCGCCGCATCCAGCGATGGCGCGCTTAAAACCTCGCGGGTGATCTCGAAGAGCCGTTCG
>DASRSF010000264.1:0-2540 GCA_035656615.1 Vulcanimicrobiaceae bacterium
CTGCGATGCGCCAAATATATGGAACGGAAACTGATTATCAAGGGCGACGTGATAGATCTGCCCCGTCGGCTGATTCCACTCCGTGCTCCAACTGTGACCGCCGTTTGCTGAAACGGTCGCGCCGCCGTCGTTCCCTTCGAGCAGAATATTCGGATGCTGAGGATTGATCCAGATCGTGTGGTTGTCGCCGTGCTGGATGCCTTCAATGCCTTTCCACGTTTTTCCGGAGTTTGTCGTGACGTAGATGTAATCGACGTTCGGAGCGTACGCCTTTTTCGGATTCGTCGGATCTGCAAAGATCGCCGTATAATAAAACGCGCGCTGGCGGAGTTTCCATTGACTGTTGGTATGCGTCCAGGTTTTGCCTGCGTCGTCCGAACGGAAGACGCCGCCGTTCGCGGCCTGCACGATGGAGTACACGACACGCGGATCCGATTGCGCTACCGATACACCGATTTTGCCTAGTGTGCCTGTCGCATATCCGGGATTGTTTGAAATTTTCGTCCAATGTGCGCCGCCGTCGGTCGTTTTGTACAGGCCGCTGCCGGGGCCACCGCTCGTGAGCTTCCACGGCACGCGCTGCGCTTGCCACATCGCTGCATACACCGTCGCGGGATGGCTGTAATCCATTGAAATATCTACGCCGCCCGTGCGGTCGTCGACAAACAGAACTTTGCGCCACGTCTTGCCGCCGTCCGTCGTTTTGAAAATACCGCGATCGGGATTTGGCTTGAAGACATGTCCCATCGAGGCAGCGTACACGACGTTGGGATTGTGCGGATCGATAACCAGAGCGCTGGTCATATGGGTCTCGCGCAGGCCGGCATAGGACCACGTTTTTCCGGCGTCGGCCGATCGGTAAATGCCGTCGCCGGTAGCGAAATCGCCGCGAATGTCCGACTCGCCGGTTCCCGCGTAGATTACGCTCGGATTTGACGGGGCGACCGCAAGCGCACCGATGGAGTAGGCCGTCTTCGGTAGCTTTCCGTCAGTGATGTTCGTCCAGTTGGAGCCGTAATCCGTACTCTTCCAGACACCCCCCTGCACGCCGCCGAAGTAAAACACGTTCGGTTGGCTCGCAACGCCGGCGACGGCCACTACGCGTCCGCCGATAAACGGACCGATGCTTCTCCAGTGCAGCTTGCTCATGAGTTGTTCCGCAGGACCCGTGCCGGATGCGGCGGCGGAAGAAACAGGCGTTGCCAGCGACAAGGCCACGATTACGACACTCAAAAGACGGTTCATAGTGATAATTAAGGTTGACGCGTTAGCGTCTCCTTCTTACCCGTCGCTACATATAGCAATTGTTTATTTGAGTTCGAACGGCGGAAGTCTAAAGCTTGCCGCGCACCGCATTTTTGGCCGTTCGCCGCCACTTCGTACGAAGGCCACCATGGCGCTGTCGGTACAGGGCACCTCGTTAATGTGCCCGGCTCCGCTCACTACGAGTGCGAAGCCGTGCGTCAAATATGGGAGCTCCTGCTCAGAATATTTTGACGGGGTTGCGGGATCATCGGAACCGATAATCATCAACACGGGTACGTTGGAACGCACCACAGCATCAAAGGCGGCCGGCATTGGACGCACATGCCACAGAGCGCAGGCGTGTTGCTGCGCGCGCACGCGCAAATCGCTTACAAACGACCGGGCCGCGACTTCTCTGATCGCGGATTCTTTGATGAACGGCACTTCGTCAGCGCACGTATACGAGAGGAACGCACCATAATCAAGCGCCCTCGCCAGGGCAAGGGTCATCCCATTGACCAGATCGCCTAATGGTTTGTAATCGCTGCGATAGGCACGTTCGAAGACAAATGGGATCGTTGCCGCATTGTCCGGATCGTAGAGCGCTTGCCGAACGCGGTCCACGAGTACCTCGGCGTACAACGGAACGTTTACGAATCGGCTTCCAACTTTGAGGGGAACGGAAAGCGGTCCGCGCTTGAAGCGTTCAATGACCGAGGCAAAATGCGAAGCGAACTGCGGAAAGTGTTTGCGGCACGCGGAATCTTGGCGGCATTTCGCAACCAGATCCTGCAACGCTTTTTGCGCGCCGTCAGGCGCCCCCGGCACCGGTTGGAAATGCGGTGCATAGACGCCGGACAGAACAGCACTTTCCACATATTTTGGATGCCGGCGCAGGTAGACGAGTGAGAAATACGTGCCGTAGGACCCGCCGTTTAAGACCAGCTTAGGATAACCGAGGGCGGCTCGTGCATCGTCCAGGTCGTCCACCGCATTCACCGTTCGGTACTGATTGAGATCGCTATACGCGCTAACGCGAGCGCGGCAGCTTTTCACCAGCATATCTGGAAACAATTGGCGGAAATACAACTGTGGGCTCTGCGCAGGATAGAATACGCAGTTCGATGGATTGGACTCGCCCATGCCGCGGCTATCCAGCAGCACGATGTCGTAGCGATCGCGCAGGGCGTCCAGGTTTCTCGAAAATTTTGCATCAGCGAGCAATGGCGCGAATGCCGTTGCTCCTTGACCGGGCCCGCCGGGAATAAACGCAACGGCCCGATTCGACGGCCGCC
>DASRSF010000265.1:0-25231 GCA_035656615.1 Vulcanimicrobiaceae bacterium
TCGCGCTTGGGACGTTTGCCTCAACCAGAGCGAGCCCTACCGTTCAAGGCCCTGGTCTACGGGGGGCGTAGCATAGGCCCTATGAGACGCGCCGCTTGGATCATTCCTATCACGCTGATTGCGCTTGCCGCTTGTTCCGGACGCGGCGGCGCACCCACAGGGGGCGTATTACCGCAAGCCGGTGATACGAATACTTCTCCACGATCGATTTTGTCATTGCCCTCGAGCCAAGTTGTCGGTGCCGGTGAAATCTTCGGCACGGATAATCTTTTCTCGCCGAACGACGGCAATACGTCGACCGGAGGGCAAGGTCAGACGGTTGACGGCATGCCGTGCGCGGCAACGATGCCGAACAACTATCATGTTCACGCGTTTGTCGGAATCTTGATCAACGGTACGCACCCGGCCCTCCCCGACGGTACCGGAATGAAGGCGCCGCACGCCGACGGCACATATGCCGGATTCCCGAATTGGACGGAGTACGCGAGCTGCTACTACTACATGCACACGCACGACGCATCAGGCGTGGTCCACATCGAATCGCCGGTGACGACTTCCCAGGAAACGTACCTCTACAATTTGGGCAACTACTTTGACGTTTGGGGGCGCCCGCTCTCAAGCACGCAAATCGGTCCGTACACGGGCACGGTGCGCGCGTACGTCGCACAAGTTCCGATCAAGACGATCTACATTCAACGTTCATCGTACGTGCTGTTCACCGGAAATCCGCGAACCATTCCGCTAAAATCGCACACGACCGTATGGCTGGAGATCGGTCCCACGTATGTTGCGCCGTCGGCGTTCCCCGTGATCCATTATTACATGGAGTACTAAATTTTAGGCCGCGGCCGGCGTGCAGACGTCCCCGAACACGGTGATACCGCCGACCATCGTTCCGATGACGCTATACTCGTTATCCCAGAACGATAGGTCGGCGCGCAATCCGGCACTCACACGTCCAATGTCGCGCGCAAGTCCCAGTAGCCGGGCCGGTGCGTACGTTGCTGCAGTAATAGCTTTGGCGAACGGGAGTTCCGTGTAGGCCATGTAGTTGCGCAGGCCCTCGTCGATGCGCAATGCGCTGCCCGCGATTGTACCGTCTTCCGCGCGCATGACGCCGCCTTCGATATGGTAACCGGGCCCAGCAGGCGGCATATTGTCGGTCGCCAAAACGATGCGTTCGCCAAGCGCGCGGTGCAGGACGTCGATCATCACCGGCGAGACGTGGCGGCCGTCGCAAATTACTTGTACCATCGTGCGCGTGTCCTGAATGAAGGCGGCAAGGATCGATGGATCGCGGTGGTCGAGCGGCGGCATCGCATTGAAGGCGTGCGTGAGCGATCGAAAGCCAAGACCGATCGCCAGCATGCCTTCGCGGTATCGCGCCGACGTATGACCGGCAGAACACACCACGCCATTTTCCAAAAAGACGCGTGCGGCGTCCGTTGCGCCCTCGATTTCCGGGGCGAGCGTCACCATCAGGCAGGCGCCTTTGCAGGCTTCGACGAGCGCGCGTGCTTGCTGTGCGCTCGCCGGAATGATCCATTGCTGTTGATGCACGCGCCGGAATTTGGGATTCAGAAACGGTCCCTCGAAGTGCACGCCCAGGCAGCGCGCGCCGAGCGGCAAATCTTCTTCCAGTTGATGCGCGGCCTCGACGACTTCACCGGCAGCGTGCAGCATCGACTCCCACGGTGCGGTCATAACGGCGGCAACGAAGCCCGTGGCTCCCTGCCGCGCGTATTCAAGCGCCGCAACCGGAACGGCGTAGCCCTGATCCCGATTGAACAAAAATTCGCCCGCACCGTTCGTGTGAACGTCGATCATCCCGGGCGCCACCATTGTACCGGCGGGAAGGCGGAAGTCGCTTGGCCCATCGCCAGGCAGTGTTTCGGTGATGCGCCCGTTCGCGACCGCGATTCGGCCGTATGTCGAGGCGCCGTCGCCTATGGCGATGGTTGCGGGGCCCAAGGTAAAGCGATGCGGTGAGAGCGCGGAATTCATGGTTGCGAACTTATGTTTTCCACACCGCGGGTAGCGCGCCCCACTTCATCGCCGGAACAGCCGAGCAAGCAAACCCCGGCGCTTTTCAGGCAACCGCTCGGCCGCGACTGGGGACGCCGCACGCTCGAGGCGCGCTAGCCGCGCCATGTGTTCTTCGGCGTGCGCGGTCACGGTCGCGATGAGCGCGTCGAGCTCGTTCCAACCGGCGGGAGCGCGTCCTTCGCGTTTCGCCTGGGCGTATTCCAACGTCGAGACCACGAACGTCCGCTCGAGGTTGATGTTGCGCGCGCGCAGATACTGCTGCGCGAGTTCTACCACTTCACGGCGTTCAGCGGCGGACTCGTTGTCCGCAAGAGTATGCGCGAACATCATCGGCTTTCCCAAGGCGGCAACGCGTTCATATAACGAAAGCTCGCGATCGGAAAGTTGACGCGAAAACAAGCAAAGCACCTCACTGGCCTCTCGGGCGGCAACCACGCAGACGTCCTCCAGAGTCGAATCCCCGGCGTCAAATGCCGGGGCGTGCACCAGGACGAGCTCGCGGGGCAAATTCCAAGGCGTTAGAATGAGTACCGGATTTCGCGCCGCCTCTTCCAGCGCGGACTCGATCTCCACCTCACGCCATTCACCCGTGGGCTGCAGTGCGAAGGCGCCCTCGCGTTCGCCGTAACGCACGTGTACCGGATACGCGATCGCGCCGGCGACCTCGTCGGCTAAGACGCGCCGGCCGGCGAATGCGTTGATCAGGCTTGATTTACCGCGGCGCAAGGCGCCTAACACGGTGACGCGCCAGCGTTGCGGGCGTAAACCCTGACGGTACGCTTCGCGATCGAATTCTCGATCGACGTGCGAACGGCGCACGGCCTCCGAACCTGCTTGGGGCACCGCAATCTCGGTCCCGCGCTGTAAAAAGTCATCCACCGTAGACTGCATCTGCATCAGCACGCTGGCGAGGTGGTCTTCGCGCTGCTGCAGGGTCTGGGCCGCAGCTGCCGGGTCTTGAGGCGATGCGCGAATCTCCAGCGCACGATCGATGCTGCCGATAAGGCGGTCACGGGCATTACCGAGCGCGCGTTCGACGCCGGCGGTGAACGCTTGAGCGATGCTTGGAAGCTGCTGGACGATGTTCCGGCAAAACCGTTGCATTTCGTCCTGGAACATCGGCCAAATGGTGGCGCGCAGGTCCGCCGTGAGCTCACGCTTCATATACGTGCCGGTGCGTGCCGCAGCGAAACGCGTGGAAATTTCGTGCGCCAGCGTTATCGAGGGGCCGCCAAGGGATTGTAAAACAATCGCCGCGCAAAGGGCCCGCTGCGGATCTTCGGTCCATAACGTACTGCTTCCGGGATCGCCGAATGCGGCCGCAGCTGCGCCTGCAAAGGAAAAACCGCCGCGTAGTTCTTGCGGAAGGGCCGCCGCCGCGCGGGCGTATTCCTGAAAGATCGCGGTGGAAACTTGATCCGCAAAAACCTGCACCGTTTGCGCCATCGTGCGATCGATCAAGATGTGAAGACGGGCGCGATCCTGTAAGCGCGCGATATCGGCGGCGTCGAACGCTCGCTCCAGCGCTTGCTGCGCTTCGTCTTGCAGGCAGAGGCTCAGGTCCCCGACCGCGTGCATGATTCGAGCAGCTCCTTCGTCCACGCGTGCCGCGCTCTGGGCAGCCTGACTTGCAAGTGCCGCGATCTGCGGCTGGGCTTCGGCACGCCGGCGTTCGAGCGCGCTGCCGTCCAGCATAACCATTTCACGGTCCCGCTGGAGTTGCGCAATTTCTTCGAGCGCAGCGGCGCCGGCTTGATCGCGCGCGCGTTGCAGCCGTGCACGTCCGGTCGTCCGTACAAGCGATGCATCGAGCGCTGCTACGAAGTCGCGGAATTGTGAGCGGTCGATGAGCTGGTTGTCGTTTTCCAACGTGCCTTCGACATACTGACGCGCGGAAACGGCGTAAACGTACGTGCCGGGAGCGTGTACGGCGGCCAGCTGGGTGATGCGGTCGCGCGCCGAGGCCCACATTGGCCGCCCGTCCTGCGCAAGTGACTCCCAGAGATCGATCTTCGTTTGCACGATGAAGATCGTGTCCAAATGTTGCCGTATAAGGCCTAAAAAGGAAGCGTCGCCTTCCGTAAACGGCTGCTGCGTGTCGATGACATACAAAACGGCATCGGCCGTAGGCAAAAAACCTAATGTCGCCCGCCGGTGCGCGGGATTAATTGAGGCCAGTCCGGGCGTATCGGCAACCGTAAAGCCCCGAGCTAAAAATTCGGAGTCCAGGCGAACGACGACGCGCTCGGGTGCGCCCTGTTCGTCTTGGGTGGCATCATGCACCGCACCGGCCTGGCCGGTACTGGAGGCAACGGCGATGAAACGTGAAAGCCGATCCAGCGGTATTCGCTCGGTGCGCCCGCCGGGATACACCGCGTAAGCGCTGCGCTCCCCGGCATATTCCAATTCAGTTATCGTTGCCGTTGACGGGTTGATGTCGGTGGCGAGCAATCCCGCGATACGGCGCCCTGCCGGCTGCTCTTCGAAGCGGAATTCGCCCAAGAGCGCATTCAACAAAAAAGATTTTCCGCTTGAAAATTCGCCCACCACGGCGAGCACGAAGGTGGACCGCTCCAACCGCTCGCGTGCGGCGGATACCGGCTCACGGCGATTTGGATCAACCAGCGCCTCGAGCTCGCGGATACGATCGAGCACAGCATTGCGCGCCTCACCATACCGCTGGAGCGCGCTCGGATCGATCAGTTGCGAATTAGCGCCAAGGCTTCGTCACGCCGGCGCTCCATCAACTCTTGCGTGTCGCCTTCGACATTGAGACGCAGCAGCGGCTCGGTATTGGATGGACGCACGTTCATCCACCAGTGCGGATACGAAATCGTCACACCGTCCAGATGATCGATCGACGCATCCTTGTAATGGTCTTGCAGCTGTTGCAATTTTGCGGGAATGTCTTTGACCGTGCTGTTGATCTCACCGGACCGAAAGCGCCTGTCAATGGGTGCGATGACCTCGCTGACCGGCTTGCCGGCTTCGCTGAAAAGCTCCAGACATTGCATAAGCGCGATCATGCCGGAGTCGGCATACCAGTTTTGTTTGAAGTAAAAATGGCCGCTGTGCTCGCCGCCGAACAGAACGTCGTCTTCGCGCATCGTCTTCTTGATGAGCGAGTGGCCGACTTGCGAGCGAATCGGGATTCCGCCGTTTTGTTTTATCAATTCGGGTACGCTTGCACTGCAGATGAGGTTGTAAAGAATTCTCGCGCCGGGGTGATGCTTGAGCGTGTTGAGCGCCACCAGCGCCGTCACGGTGCTGCCGTCGACCAAATCCCCTTTTTCGTCGACGATGAACATACGATCGGCATCGCCGTCGAAGGCCGCGCCCAAATCACACCCGTGCTTGCGCACGGCGGCCTGCAGATCGATCATGTTCTCCGGCTCGATGGGGCTGGCGGGATGGTTCGGAAACGTGCCGTCCAATTCGAAGAACAACGGGATGATCTCGCACGGCAAATCTTTGAAGACGTGTGGAACGGTTTCACCCGCCATTCCGTTGCCGGCATCGATTGCAATCTTGAACGGTTTGACCTTCGCCGGATCGATAAACGAAAGGCAGTGGCGTCCAAAATCGTCCAGAATGCTTTTTTGCAAGATCGTTCCGGCATGCGCCGCTTTCGGCGGAAGTGTGCCGCTCAGGATCTGATCGCGAATCGTAGAAAGGCCCGTATCCAGGGACATCGCCTGAGCCTGGTCGCTGGTAAACTTCATGCCGTTATATTGTGCGGGGTTATGTGAGGCGGTGATCATCACGCCGCCGTCATACCCGTACTCGCCGACTGCGAAATAGAGCGCATCCGTCGATACCATTCCGATATCGGTTACATCCGCGCCCGCCTCGCTCGCACCGCGAGCGAAAGCCTCAAACAGGGCCTTGCCCGAGGGCCGCATGTCGCGGCCGACCACGACGGTTTTGGCACGCAGGAGCGGCACGAAGCAGCGGCCGATCTGATATGCAATGTCTTCGTTAAGCTCTGACGGATAAATCCCGCGAACGTCGTAGCTCTTGAAAATCGCCGTATTGAGATGCGTCTGCATAGCGTTTCACGTTTCGGAGGTACGGTTGCCTAGACCTATGGACCAAGCCGAATGATGCGGGCACTTCGCTTGCCTGGGGGCATCATCCGCAGCGCAGGTACGCTAACCGCGGCCACGATCCTCGTTTTCGCGCTTGCGATTGCGGTCGCTGTTGCATTTAACACGCAACGCGCCGTGAACGCTTCCTTTGACGAGCAGACGAAGATCCAGCAAGCGGAACTCACGCTCGATCGCATGCTCAAAACGCAGCTCGACGAAGAAAACTATATTCGGGCGTACGTGATCACGCACGATCCGGCGTACATCGACTCCTACCACGCGACCACCGAGGCCTTCAACCGCGCGCGCAACCGCTTGAATGCCATTTTGGTCCAGGAACAACTGGCGGACGCACGCGCGGCGCTTGCATACTACGACATCGTGCACGACGACTGGCATACCCAAGTGGCCGGTCCGATGCTGCGCCATCCGAATATGGACGCCCGGATCCTGGACAAGCGCGGAAAGCTACTGATCGATTCTCAAAGCGACGCGGCCAACGCGATCCAGCAAAACTTGGACCAAAAGAACCGCGCGGTCCTTGCCGCGACGCAGCGGCGAATCAACGAATCGGTGATTTTCGGTGTTGTCGCGCTTGTCGTGTTCGGGTTGCTCGCAATTTTGTTTTATGGATGGAGATACGCGGTCAACGCCGCTCTTGAAGAAGAGCGGCTTACGACGCAAACGTTGCAGCGCGCGTTTCGCAGCGAGCACGTACCGTTGCCGAATTGCGAGATCGGAAGCGCCTACGGCTCGGCCAGCAGCCACTTGGCGGTCGGAGGCGACGTCTTCGATGTCCACAAACTTTCCGATCGTTTAGGCCTGATTCTCATCGCGGACGTGAGCGGCAAAGGCGTGGACGCTGCGGTGTTGACGGCGTTCATTAAATTCACGATCCGCGGGATCGCGCTGCGACGGCGTGACCCGGGCTTCATCCTTCAAGAGTTCAACCGCGCATTTCCCAAAACGGTGGAAAATCCATACCTGTTTGTCTCCATGTTCGTCGGCATCTTGGACACGTGGACGATGCGACTGGATTATGCCAGCGGCGGCCATGACGTCACGTTTCTGCGCGGACGCGCGGGCGTTGAACAGTTGGCGGTGACCGGGCCCGTGCTGGGCGTGATGGACGAACCGTACGGCGTGCGCACCGTATATCTCGAAGACGGCGACACCGTCGTTCTTTCCACCGACGGCCTAACCGAGTCGCGCAACTCCTCCGGTCAGTTGCTTGACGAGGCGGGCGCGATGGAATGGATTCGCACGGCACCGGCGGATCCTGCGCTGCTTGCGCAAGCGCTCATCGAACGCGTCCGCGAACGATCGGGAAACCGGATGCGCGACGACGTGGCCGTGTTGGCGATTCGAGTAACGCATCCGTCGCCCACGCCGGGCGGAAATGGCAGCAGCACGCCACTGGCGACCAGTGGAGGCACCGATGCGTAAGGTGTGGCTGCTCGTGCTGAGCGCCGCTCTGCTGGCTGCAAACTCAGGCGATCCGAACGCGTGCTGGGCCCGGCACGGCCTTCACGTGCGGCTTTTCGGAGGGGTGGACGATCCCGACGTGCTGGTCTGGGATTCGCGCGCGCGGCTCATCAGCTTTGCGGGCGGCTCCTCGGATACGCGGGTCTTCTTGTTACCGCATGCAATTTTGAACCGCCCAGGAACTGCGGCGGTCGTGCAGATCTGTGTCGAAAACGCCGTCCACTCGAAATTCCATATGGACGCATCGGACGCCGTCGGCGTGCTGATCACCAGCGGACGGTATCGCGGCCGCTATGGGTGGGTCAGTTCGCTCGACATTCACCCTCCGGGCAGCGAGGATCCGTAGTCGCCGCGTCGGTCGCATAGACCCGAAACGTACCATCCGGCATGATGATCTGTTCGGCGGCAATTCCGTACGCGCACTCCAGCAACGGGGCCGTGAGCACATGTTTGGGAGTATCCGCCGCCAACACTGCGCGCATGCCGAGCAGCACGACCCTATCGGCAAATTCAGCGGCTTCGTTGATGTCGTGCAGCGCGCAAATCACGGATTTGCCGAGCGATGCCTGCAGCCTGAGCAGCTTCAAAATATCACGCGCTACCCGAACGTCCAAATGACTCGTCGGTTCGTCCAAAAGCAGAATCGAAGCTTCTTGTGCGAGCGCAACGGCGATCCACACGCGTTGCCGCTCGCCGCTGGAAAGCGTTTCAAAGCGCCGCCGCTCGAACGCGTGCATGCCGACCGCCGCGAGCGCCATCTCGATGGCCGCATCGTCCGAGCGCTCCTCCCGCCACTGCCACCAGCGATGATGCGCGTACCGGCCCATCGCCACCACCTCGCGCACGTCCAATCGCTCGATGAGCAGGTCGTCCGCCGCAACGTGAGCGATCGTTCGCGCGCGCTGGGTTGCGGCCAAATCGGCCACCTCACGCCCTTGAATCGTTATGGAGCCCTGTGCCGGGTGTATACCGGCCAGTGAGCGCAGCAGCGTGGTCTTGCCTGCACCGTTGGCGCCAAGGACGGCGAGCACTTCGCCGCGTTCGACTTCAAAATGCATGTGCTCGAGCAGAACGCGATTCTCGATCGCCAGCGTAACGTCGCGTACGGCGATCATGCGGCGCGCACGGGTTCGTCGCGCAGATACAAATACAAGAACGCCGGAACGCCGATAAAAGCGAGCAACACGCCGATCGGGATCTCGGTTGGCGCGAGCAACGTGCGTGCGGCATCGTCTGCGAGAACGGTTAGTGCCGCGCCAATCATCGCCGAGGACGGCACCACCAGGCGCGCATCCGAGCCGACGATACGGCGGGCGATGTGCGGGGTGAGCAGGCCGACGAACCCGATCGTTCCCGAAAGCGAAACCGCGCATGCCGTCAACAGCGATGCGGCGCATAAGATCATCCATTGCGCCCGCGCAACGTCGACGCCCGCAGAAGCGGCCCGCACCTCGCCCAACCGAAAAACATTGAGCGCGGGAACGCTCAACAGCGCGAGTACCATGCCGGCGGCAACGTATGGGGCCGCAAACCAGAGATCGTTCCACCCGCGGCCCGCGAGCGAGCCCGCGAGCCAACCGATGATCGCGGGCGCCGCATCGGTGGTTTGCAATCGCGTGAGCACGAGCGCAATAACGGCGGAAAATAGCGAGGAGAGTGAAACGCCGGCCAAGATGAGGCGCGTCGTGTCGAGCCCCGTTCCTCGCCGCGCCAGCGCGGCGACAAGCATCGCGGTCAGCAGCCCCGCAACAAATCCGATTGCCGGAGCAAACGCTGCCGAAACACCGGCTGCAATCGATGCGACAATCGCAACTGCGGCTCCGGCGCTCACGCCGGTAAGAAACGGATCGACAAGCGGATTGCGCAACAGTCCCTGCAGCAACGCGCCCGCGACCGCTAATGAGGCGCCGACAACCGCTCCGGCCACTACGCGTGGAAGGCGCAATTGCCAAATGATCGTGGCGATATCGCCGTTATTCCGGTGAAAGAGCGCGCCGGCAACATCCGCCGGCGCGATCCACGTTCCTCCGGCCAGCAAACTGCCGAACATTGCACAAAGTGCAAGAAGCGGCAGTAGCGCCGGCTTGAGTGTCATCTTACTTCGTCGACAACTCCACCAGCATGCTGCGCCCAGGCAACGGAAAACCGTTTACTGCGGCGTAGCGTTCGTTCCCCAGATTTTCGCCTCGAAGCGTGAGCAGCATTCGGCTGCCTGCGCGCAGGCGAAGGTAGGCCTGCACGTTCGTATACGGAATTGCTTGTTCGAGCAGTGGTGCCGCCGCGGGGACTATTGCAGAGCGCGCTCCGCGCGACTGCGTGCTTACTCCGAACGCGTCCACTACTCCGTGTTCACCGGCGCTGTAATCCAGCCGCAAATTCGCACTGATGACCGGATCGTTCGGCAGGCGCGCTTGCGTGTCCAGGTCCGCCGCGCGGTAGAGATCCGTAAGCGCAAGCGATGTTACGAAACCCTTGTACGATGGCGTGCGCGCCGTTAGCACCAGGCCCTCGATAAGCGCGTGACCCGCTTGGGCGAGTGCGAACGTTACCGGATCGCTGTAAATAAGGCCGTTCGTACGATTACCGAACCACCCCAGCGTCACCCCGCTCACTGAATTGCTCGCCACGGTCAGGTCGGCGACGTCGGAACGCTCCGCTCGTAAATTCGGGTTCCCATAATTCGGGAAATACAGTTCGCCCGCATTCGGCGCCCGAAATGCGTTTGCCAAATTCGCCTTGAGTGAAAACGCGTTCGAGAGGCGTACGACCGCACCCACCGAGGGTGAGACTTGTCCGCCCAGAGAACCGTCGCGCTCGGCTCGGACGCCGCCGTAATAGCTTCCCCAACGTACGTCGACATGCTCTTGAACGTACGCCGCGGTCTGCGCGAGCGCGTCCACCGAGATATTTCCGGATCCGTCATCTTGACGCACGACGCCGCGTGAAAGATCGACGCCGTACAGCAGCTGCTCGTCCCTACCTTGAACGGCGTTGCGCGCGCCAAACGATAGTCGTCCTTCCGAACCGAGATCGCCCGCGGGCGTAAAACAGTTCGGGTCGGTTGCGGCGCACCAAAATAGAATCTTCTGCGTTGTTCCGCCGAGTTGCACGGTTTGCTGCGCTTGTGCGCTCGCATGCGTCAAGGTGGCGTCGGCGTTTTGATTCAAATCGTTCTCGCGCGAGGTCGGCGAGAAGTAGGCTTGCTCGCCGGGCACGCCGACATGATCGGATTCCGAACCCGCGCGCAGCGTCACGTCGATGGCGCCGACCCGGCGCTCGCCGTTAAGGTGAATTGCCGTGCTTTGGTAGTCGTTATTCGAGCGCACGGTACCGTCGGGCAGTCCGTACGCATTTTGCGCCAGGGCGCGCGAATATTGAACGAACGGAAGGCTTACGTCGATTTGGCGTTGTCCGAAGGTTCCCTCGCCAAGCGTTGCGCCGTATTGCCATGTGCGGCCCGTGATGATGTTGATGATGCCGCCGACGGCGCCAGCTCCGTACAGCGTCGATCCGCCGCCTTCCACCACTTCGATGCGATCGACGCCCGTTGTGGTGAGATTGCCGAGCTCGACGGTATTGGAAAGCGATCCCGGAGCCGGCAGACCGTCGATCAGCACGAGTACTTGCGCCGAACTGCTGCCGCGAACCGTAAAGTTCGCGCTCGCGCCCAGCGGTCCGAGGGGGGATATTTGTACGGCCGGGACGTCGGCCAACGCCTGCGCAACCGTGCGGTAACCATTACGAACGATTTGATCGCGCGTGACGACGTAGACCGTTCGAGCCGTATTCTTCAGCGTCGCATCCGCCCGATCGCTGGTGACCACGTGCGCGATGTCGGGAAGCGGTGAAGGGGAGGGCGTCGCGGGACTCGCCGACGCGCTCGCAAGCGTTGCGCAAATCGCGCACGCCGACAAAAGAAACATGGTGCAAGCCTTTCCTTTACGCGAGGGTGCTTATGCGGCGTTTGCGGCGGTATCCTGACTCGCGGATCGTGGCCCGGTGCTCAAGCCTTCCCGTTCCCGTAGAAACAGTGACGTTGAGCGGCTCCCCGCATACAGTGGCGCGACCGTGCCGGCTTTGGACCGGCTTCCCGTTCGCAAACGTAACGGGTTGAAGGTTCCCAGCGGCAGGCGCGGCCTCCTGGGGACCGTAGTGTGCGTGGGTGATCCGGTGGATTTTGCCGTTGTCGTGCGTTTTTGCCGTCGCCTGCGCAGCGCATCGTACGGCACCGCCGGTGCATCGCGCGCAACCCCGGATCGTTTCGCTGATGCCCTCGCTAACCGAGGATCTCTGCGCACTTGGTGCAGGGCGCCAGCTCGCCGGCGTCTCGCAATTCAGCCAAGACATTCCATGCGCGCGCGGCGTGCCGCAGGTAAACAATTTTGCGAGCGTCGACTCCGAGATGGTCATCCGGTTGCGCCCGGACGTCGTCGTCGGCATCGATCAGCAGCGGTTGATGACGGCGCCCCTGCGCGCGGCCGGTATCACCACGCAGTTCTATGCCGATGACCGGTTCGCCGATCTTTTTACCGACATTCAGGGACTCGGAGCGGTAAGCGGCCATCGAGCGTCGGCGCAAAAATTAATCCGCGCGTTGCACGCGCGTACGGCTGCGCTGGTAGCGGGCGAACGCTTTAAACGCCGGCCGAGCGTTTTTTTCCTCGAGCAGGCCGTTCCGATTTGGACCGTTGGCCCCGGCTCGTACATCGGCGAGCTCATCGGCCTGGCGGGCGGGCGTTTGGCGACGGCTTCGCTCGCGCAGCCTTATGCGCAGTACAATGCCGAAGCGCTCGTCCGGCTGGATCCCGACGTTATCGTCGCGACTCGGGATGCACGGCTCCCGGGCGTTCTGGAGTCGGCGCCGTGGCGGTCTTTGCGCGCGGTGCGGGAACATCACGTCTACATATTGCAAAATGCGGCGCTCCTGGTTCGACCGGGTCCACGCTACAACGAGGGATTATCCTGGCTGATAGAACGATTGCGCCCGCTGGCGAGATAACGGAACCGCGCGCACTGGTTATCGCCGTCGATACGGCGGATTCGCAGCGGCCAATCGAGCCCGAGCTCATCGAATTGGAAGCGCTTGCGGCGGCCAGCGGCGCGGTTATTGTCGATCGTGTCGTGCAGCGGCGCGCCGCGGTCGATCCGGCGACCCTCGTGGGCAGCGGAAAAGCGGCCGAAATTGCACAGCTTGCCCAGGAACGCCAGGCAAACGTGTTGCTGGTTTTGAACGCCTTGCGGCCGCGGCAGCGCCGCAATTTGGAGCGCATCATTCCTGTACCGATCGTTGACCGGACGATGCTGATCCTCGATGTATTCGCGCAACACGCGCGCAGCCGTGAGGGGCAGCTGCAGGTTGAACTCGCGCAGCTTCGCTACCGGCAATCGAATTTGATCGGCATCGGTGCCGACCTCTCGCGTCTGGGAGGCGGCATCGGCACCCGCGGCCCCGGCGAAACCAAGTTGGAAGTCGATCGCCGCCGCATTGCCCAGCGGATCAGCGTTCTGCGAGCGCAACTCGAGCAGGTGCGAAAGCAGCGAACGACGCGGCGCGGGGGTGAACGTCACGAGCCGGTCGTGGCTCTGGTGGGATACACGAACGTCGGCAAATCGTCATTGCTCAACCGCCTTGCCCGTTCGGACGCCTTCGTTGCCGATCAGCCGTTCGCGACGCTGGATCCCACGATGCGCCGCGTATGGCTGAGCGAGGGGCGGTACGTTCGCGTTGTTGACACCGTCGGTTTCATCACCGATCTCCCCAAGGATCTCGTGAACGCGTTTCGAGCAACCCTGGAGGAACTGGAACAAGCCGATGTGCTCGTACACGTCGTGGATGCCTCGGACAGCGATTGGCCTAGACAAGTGCAAGCGGTGGACGCAACGCTTGAAGAGCTTGGGTTAGCTGAAAAACCGCGGCTCGTTATATTCAATAAGGTCGACGCAGTCGACGGCGAGCGTCCGCTCCCGGCGCAATGGCTTGCGGTGAGCGCGAGAAGCGGCACCGGGATCTCGACGCTGCGCGAGCGGATAGCTTCGTTGACCGCCCGATGAACTCGCAGGCTTGGTTTTGGACCGCCGCCATATGTGCGTTCTTAATGGCGGGCTGTTCGCATGCGCGCTACGCAGACGACACGTTCGTCGCCTCCGCGGCTGCGCTGCGGCCTTGCGTCGTTCTGTTGACAATGGACGTCCCGGCGAACAAAAAGGGCGAGAGCCCCGATAGCGAGTATGCGACCGGGACAATCATCGCCAGCGGCGCTTGGGGCAGCGACGTACTGACGGTCGAGCACGCGCTTGAAAACGCGTGGAATCTGCGGGCCACCATCAACAACAACGTCAAGAGCGCAGCGCACGTGGTTGCCAAGGATGCGGACCTGGATGTTGCGCTGTTACGGATTCCGCAGAAGCATCTGCCGGTCGCGCAGCTCGGGCAGGCGCAGGATGCGCAGCCCGGACGCATGATTGGATTAGTCGGGTATCCGATACCGGATCAATTTGATGATGAAGGACTGGGTTTGGCGACATCGCTGAACTCCGGACGCGTGTCCTCGCTGCGCCAAGATGCGATTGAAGTGACGGTTCCGATCGTTCCGGGAGAAAGCGGCAGCCCGGTGTTCCTTGCAGATAACGGTGAAATCATCGGCATCGCGGAGTCCCGCTTCGATGAAGAACGCTCCATCGGCTTCGCGCTTCCGATCGACGACGCAAAAAAATTCCTCCATCACGTCGATCGCTCCCACGGTTTTTGAGAACGCTACTTCGTCGTAATGTGCTTTTGGTGACGCACGACCAGTGAACGATCGCCGATCCACTGCACCGGAGGAATTTCCAGCCAGCGGGCCAGTGCGTTGAGTTGCGGTCCGTACGCCGACCGCAGGCGCGCAAACTCCGCCCAAGCTGGATCGTGATCGCGTACGCGGTATCCGGCTCGCTGTAGCCGCTCGCACGCTTCTTGAAATTCATGCGGTTCGATGCCGGGGGTCGGCTGGTCCGGAATCAGGCGTTCCGTGAACGAAAAATATGAGGTGAAGTCGTGCGCTAAATGCCGTCCGAGCTCGTATTGAATCTTCGCCTGGCCGCGGACACCGGAGTACGTCTGGCCGTCCAAATCGACCGTGCTCAGTACAAGAGACGCCGCATCCATAAGCGCACCCAGCGTCCCAACCCATGATTCATAATCGTGGCTGGAGCGAAACAGTGCGAGTATCGGATACGCGAGGTGCGTTTCAAGCACGGCGGCCGTCCACGCCTGACCATCGCGAAACACGTTTGCAAGATCCAAGTGCAGCTGCGCATGCGCATGAACTTCGAGTAATCCGATTCCGCTTGGCGGCATTCCTGAACGCGCACCGATGGTGACGACGAATTGTTCGCGTGCCTGAAATGCGGCGAAGATCGCAAATAGGAACGAGATCAGCACGGCAACCACGGCCAAGCCCGATGCACCGGCAACCAGCGACATCATGCGCGCCAGCGTGCTGTGCGGCAAAATGTCGCCATAGCCGATTGTCAGCAGTGAGGCACCCGCGTAGTAGACCGCCGCGATAAAGGAAAGCCCGTGCGGCCGCAGTTGATCGCGGATGCCGTAAAAGAACAGGCCCCATCCTAAGATCAGCAACGTGAGCCACATAACAAGCAGCGCGACCAGTTGAAACGGGGCAAACGTTCCGAGAAAGTCTTCACGCAAATCCGGATCGCGGATGAAACGGTATGCCGCGCGCGGCCAAAGTGCCCATAGTCCGCGCAATAAGTACCGGCTTACCCGCAAGACGGTGTTTGCGGCACGCGGAACGATGACGCCCTGAAAGACGTCGCGCAATACCACGATGAGGATGAGCAGGCCGCCCGCGACGGCGGCAATATTGCCGGCGCTTACGGTACGGCAGTCCCGCCCGGCGAAGGCGTGAGCACCGGAATGGGCGTGGCGGGCGCCGGCGTTGGGGTCGGGGTGGGAGGCGGAGGCGCGGTCGGCCCTCCGATCAGCGGCATAATGCGGAAGTAGCCCACGCTTGTGGTTTCGTTTTCGCGAACGCGCGCTTGCATGGTATTAACGGCATACCCCGGTGCGTTCGCGGCGAGCTCTTGGCGGCCGATTGGGATGTTTTTGAGTTGGAAAGCGCCGGTCGGATCCGAATACGTCGTGTACAGCGAGCCCACGGAAACCAGAACGTTGGGCACGGGCCGGTTGTTGGTCGCATCGAGAATCCGCCCGACGATCGTTCCATACTGCTGAACGCCGACGGCGTTCGGGTTGCCGCCGCAACCGCCGCCTTGCGCGCCCAGGCTAAGAAGAAGGACCAAACCGAGTACCCAATAGTTACGCATCATACGGAATAACGATGTTTCCGCCGGGTTGGTTATCACCCTGCGGCCCAATGCCACTATTGTCGCATTTGCTGGAATCAAGGGGGTTGTATAACGGTTGTGAAAAATTTTAACACCGATGACTCCCTATGGCCCTGTAGCAATTTTTGTGGCCGTCGCGTTCGTTGCGGCCCTCGCCTTCAGCCTGTTGCCGGGGCTGTTGGCTCAACGCAAGCCGAATCCGGAAAAGGAGCAGGCCTACGAATGCGGGGTAGAGCCGACCTCCAGCGTAGCCGGCCGGTTTCCGGTGAAGTTTTATTTGATCGCCATGCTGTTCGTCGTTCTCGACGTTGAAGCGGCGTCGTTTTATCCATGGGCGGTGCAGATGCACGCGCTGCGAACGTTCGGCCTCATCGAGATGGTCGTGTTCGTGATCGTGCTCGCGATTGGGTACGCCTACGTTTGGAAAAAGAGGGGCTTCGAATGGAGATAGGACCCGGCCAGTTCTTGCTCGCCCGGTTGGACGACGTGGCACGTTGGGCGCAAAGCTCCAGCGTGTGGCCGTTAACCATGGGGCTAGCGTGCTGTGCCATCGAGATGATGTCGGTGACTTCATCGGAATACGACATCGCGCGGTTGGGTTCGGAAGTGTTCAGGCCCTCGCCGCGTCAAGCCGACTTGATGATCGTCTCCGGCCGCGTCGCGCAGAAAATGGCTCCAGTCGTCAAACGCCTCTACGATCAGATGGCCGATCCCAAGTGGGTCATTTCAATGGGGGCGTGCGCAAGTTCGGGAGGCGTTTTCGATAATTACGCGATTGTCCAGGGTGTCGATACGATTATCCCCGTCGACGTGTACGTTCCGGGCTGCCCGCCGACGCCGGACGGTTTGTTGTACGGGGTAAACCTTATTCAGCAGCAGATCCGTGAAGGCGGACGCGGCGGCCTTTTAGCGCGAGCGTAAAACCGGAACGAGAGTAAGAGATGCCTAGCACACAATCACCGCCGTTGCTCGGTGGCGCGATTGATCCGCCTTCCGTGCGCCCGCCGCTCGACGAGGCCGTCATCGAGCGCGTGCAGCCTGCGCAATTGCTGGAACGCTTGAGCGAACTCAAGCGCGACGGCTTTACGATGCTGCTCGATTTGGGCGCGGCCGACTATCCGGAGCGCACGCCTCGTTTCGATGTGGTCTACCATCTGCTGAAGATGCCGTTACGCAAGGCCGGCGTTCAAGAAGTCGGCACGCCGGCGCGGTATCGGCTGTTATGCGGGGTACCCGCCGAACGCGCCGTAGTTGCCAGCGTGTGCGATCTATGGAGGAACGCGGATTGGGCCGAACGCGAAGTGTACGATCTGTTCGGCATCACGTTCGAAGGCCACCCCGACATGCGCCGGATCCAAATGCCCAACGATTGGGAGGGACATCCGTTGCGTAAAGACTATCCGCTGCGCGGACCCGCGCGTGAGAAATCTCCGCGTCCGGCGTTCGCTTTGAAGAGCAACGTGGATGCCGGAACGCCGCCGTCGGGGCGCACGCTTGAGGCGCTTCAAGCGCAGATCGCCAAGGTGCGTTCGAAATGAGCCTGAGCGCAACGCCGCTTGTTCCCCAAGTCGTTTCAAAAGACGGAAACAGCATGGTTCTCTCGATGGGGCCGCAGCATCCGTCCACGCACGGTGTGCTGCAAATTATGCTGGAGATCGAAGGCGAGAACATCGTTAAGGCCGAGCCCGAGATCGGCTACCTGCACACCGGCATCGAAAAAAACTGCGAGAATCAGTTCTGGTCCACGGCGCAAACGAACGTCGAACGCATGGACTATCTGGCACCGAGCAGCAACGCGCTCTGCTACGCGCTGGGCGTTGAAAAATTGCTCGGCATAACGGATGACATACCCGAACGCGCACAGCACATTCGCGTGCTGAACGCCGAGCTGACGCGGCTTGCTTCGCACTGCGTTTGGCTGGGAACGGGCGGGATAGACTTAGGCGCGCTCTCGGTGTTCTTCTATACGTTCGACTTGCGTGAAAACATCCTCGATCTGCAGGAGGCCGCGGGCGGCGCCCGGATGCATCCGAATTACGTACGCGTGGGTGGCGTGCAGGCTGATCTGCCGGATGGGTACTTCGAGCGCCTCGACGCGTTGATTGAAAAGTTTCCCGGACGCATGCGTGATCTTCGCGCGCTGCTTCAAGCAAATCCAATCCTTCAAGACCGGATGGTCGACGTTGGAATCATTTCACCCGAAGAAGCGGTGCAGTGGAGCTTGACCGGCGCAAGTCTGCGTGCCTGCGGCATCGCGTATGACGTTCGCAAAGCGTTCCCGTACAGCGGATACGAGCACTATCAGTTCGACATCCCCACGCGTGAAGAAGGCGACTCGTACGCTCGGTTTCTCGTGCGGCTGGACGAGATGGAAGAATCGTACAGCATCGTCAAACAAGCGCGCGATAAGCTGAAAGCGACCCGCGGGCCGGTGATGATCGACGATGCGAAGATTGCGGCGCCTCCCAAAGAGACCATTGCGCTATCGATGGAAGCGTTGATTCACCACTTCAAAATTATGACCGAAGGGTTTCGCGTTCCGCCAGGCGACGTGTACCAAGCGGTCGAGGGACCGCGCGGCGAATTGGGTTTCTATATCGTCTCGGACGGCGGTAACCGGCCATACCGAATTCGCACGCGACCGGCGTCAATGTATAATTTACAGTCGCTCAAAGGCATTGCACCGGGTAACTTGATCGCCGATCTCGTCGTAATGATCGGATCGTTCGATCCCGTGTTCGGAGAAGTTGACCGGTAATGGACGGCGCGCTATCGTTTGAGGCGCTGTACGCGCAGTTGAAACCGCAGTGCGATGAGATCATCGCGCGCTATGAGGTGCGGCGATCGGCACTGCTGCCGCTGGTTCATTTGTTTCAAGAACACGAGGGATACGCAAGCCCGCAGGCGATGCGCGCTGTGGCGCAGATGCTCGACCTCTCACTTGCAGTCGTCGAATCGACCGTCTCGTTCTATACGTTGTTCTTCCGCAAACCCGTCGGAACGTACGTGCTGCAGGTATGCCGCGGTTTGGCCTGTTCGTTGAACGGCGCAGATGATATCATGGCCTATTTTCGCCGAAAACTCGGCATCGGCCACTTGGAAACCACGGATGACGGCGTCTTCTCGTATGAGGAAGTGGAGTGCCTGGCGGCGTGCGATCGCGCAACATGCATGCAGGTCAATCTGGAGTTCGTCTACGACCTTACGCCGCAAATGATCGACGACATGATCGAGGCTATGCGCGCGGGTGCGTATGCCGTTGCGCCGATGGTGCAAACGGCAAATCCGCCCAGAACGTGGCGCCTTGTACAGGATACGCAAGTGGCGGAAGGCGGCAAATCGCCGGGCGCGTTGGATCAACCGCAACCCAATAATGCCGGCGGCTTGGATAAAGACGGCGTCATCATGCTGGATCGCATCATCACGCAAGAGTGGCGTTTCAAAGGCCGCACCAAAGAGCGTCTTGCGAGAATCGAACCCGCGATCGCGAAAGTGCTTGAAGATGGAGCCGCGCACTAATGCCCGTTACGAAAGTACTTACGCAGGGCATAGGCGAGGCAGATCTCCGCAGCATCGACGAGTACCGGCGGCGCGGCGGCTATAAACAGTTGGAGCGCGCTTTTCGCTCGCTCAAACCGGCCGATGTACTTGACCTTGCCGATAAGTCGGGGCTTCGCGGGCGCGGCGGAGCGGGATTTCCGACCGGAAGAAAATGGTCGTTTTTGCCGTCCAACGATAAACCGCGCTATCTCGTGTGCAATTGCGATGAAGCCGAGCCCGGAACGTTCAAGGACCACATGCTTCTGGAAGAGACGCCGCACTTGGTGCTCGAGGGAATGCTGCTGGGCGCATATGCGATCGGCTCGCACCACGCATACATCTATATACGCGGTGAATTCAAGCGGGGCGCACAGATTTTCGAGGCGACGATCGAGCAGGCGCGAGCAGCCGGGTTCGTTGGCAAAAATCTGTTTCGCAGTGGTTACGATTTGGAAGTGACGGTGCACCGCGGGGCCGGAGCATACATCTGCGGCGAAGAAACGGCGCTGCTGAACTCGCTGGAAGGCAAACGCGGCGAGCCGCGTCTCAAGCCGCCGTTCCCCGCGGTTGCCGGTTTGTACGGTATGCCGACGGTGGTCAACAACGTGGAAACACTGGCCTACCTCGTGCCCATTCTGGAGCGCGGAGCGGAGTGGTTTGCTGCCGTTGGAACCGAGCGGAGCAAGGGATACAAGATCGTCTCGGTGAGCGGTCACGTACAGCGTCCCGGAAATTACGAGATTGCGCTGGGAACGACGGTTCGGGAGCTCATTGAGATAGCAGGCGGATTGCGGCCGGGTCGTGCCATCATGGCGATTCAACCCGGCGGCGGTTCGTCGGCCTGTATTTTTGAGGAACATCTGGAGTTGCCGTACGACTATGAGTCGCTTGCCAAGGCGGGTTCGATGCTCGGCTCAGGCGCGATGGTGGTCATGGACGACACTACGGACATCGTAAACGCCGCATACAATTTAACGCGTTTTTTTGCTCACGAATCGTGCGGTCAGTGCACGCCGTGCCGCGAAGGCGGCGACTGGCTTGAAACAGTCTTGCACCGCTTTGTCGAAGGGCGCGCGCTGCAATCGGACATCGATATGCTTCTGAAAGTTGGTCATCAAATTACCGGCATCAATTTGTGCCCGCTGGGGGATTCGATCGAACCGTTCTTGCTTTCGGTTCTTAAGCGCTTTCCGGAGAAATTCGAGGAACGCATCGTCAAAGAGTTCGCGCTGCCGTCATGAGCCAAAACGGAGAACAACAACTCGTAACGGTAACCATCGACGGTACGCCGGTTCAGGTGCCCAAGGGCACGCTGCTGGTTGAAGCGGCGAAGCTGATCAAACGGGAAATACCGGTTTACTGTTACCATACCAAGATGGGCCCGGCCGGACTATGCCGCATTTGTTTGGTCGAGGTCGAAGGACTTCCTAAGCTGCAGATCGGCTGCAACACGGCGGCTGCCGACGGAATGGTGGTACATACGCAGAGTTCCGCGGCAGCTGATGGACGGCGTGCGGTACTGGAATTTTATTTGAAGAATCATCCGCTCGACTGTCCGATTTGCGATAAGGGCGGCGAGTGCGACCTGCAAGACTACGCCATGGCGTACGGCCAAGGGTATTCACGCAGCGCCGATCCGAAGCTGCGCAAGCCCAAAGCGGTCGATTTGGGACCGACTATCGTTCTGGATGAAGAACGGTGCGTCGTGTGCCAGCGATGCGTGCGCTTCGACGACATCATCGTGGGCGATCGTCAGCTCGTGTTGAAGGACCGCGGCGTACGAAACATCATCGCCACGGCGACCGGTGAACCGTATCGGCACAATTTTACCGGAAACGTCACTGAACTCTGCCCCGTAGGAGCGCTCACTTCCAAGACGTACCGGTTCAAATCGCGACCCTGGGATCTGCGGCGCACGACGACCACGTGCTCGCAGTGTTCCGTCGGTTGCCAAATGCACGTAGACGTACGTTTGGGAACGGTCATGCGCACGATGTCCGTCGACACCGACGACGCGATCTCCGATACGTGGCTGTGCGATCGCGGACGTTATAACGTCGGGTTTTACCAGTCGCCCGAGCGCATCACGCAGCCGCTTTACAATCAGGACGGCGCTTGGATCCAGATTGGCTGGGACGATGCGCTGGATCTTTGGGCGACGGCGATTCGCGAAGCGGTCGCAGCCAATCCCGCCAGCGCCGGAGTGATTGGCGGCGGCCGGCTCACGAACGAAGAAGCGTTTGTGCTGCAGCACCTGTTTCGCGAGATCGGTGTGAACAATGTTGATTGGCGCGCCGGACGGCAACGTCAGGCAACACCGGGACGCTCCGCCGGAAAACTCCAGGATTTGGAAAACTGCGACGCGATCGTGATCGTCGGAGAATCGCCCGCCGAACGCGCGCCCATTATGGACTTGCGCATTCGCAAGGCGGCGTTTGCGCGCGGTGCGCGCCTTATTCGGCTGGATTCGGCCGACGCACCGTATCCGCCACCGATCCCGTCGGTCGAAGTGCCGACGGTTGCGGAGCTGCTGCGCGCTTTGCCTGACGGCGCGTCGCTCATAGCGGTGGTTTGGGACGGTGTACGTCTTCCGCTCATCAACAGCGTGCTCAGCAGTCTGCCGTCCGAGGCGGCGGTACACATGTACATTACGGGTGAACAGCCGAACGCTCGCGGAGCCGAAGCGATGGGAATGCTGCCGCACTTGCGCCCGGGCTATGAACCCTGTGCGAATGCCGGTCTGGATACCAGCGCGATGCTCGCGGCGGCACGCGAGGGAAACCTGGCCGTGCTTTCGATCCTGGGCGCTAATCCCGCGCTGCAGTATCCGGACGGCGCGTTCGTGCGCGATGCGCTGGATCGCGTTCCGTTTTTGGTCGTGAGCGATCTATTCATAACCGAAACCGCGCAGTATGCCCGTCTGTTGCTGCCCGCAAAGGGACCGTTCGAAAAAGACGGTACGACGATGAATGCGACAGGCGATCTTCTTCCGGTGAATGCAGCTCGCGCGCTCGAGACTCCGCCGGGCGTCCTAAGCGATTTGGAAATGCTCGTCGGTTTGGCCCAACGCTTGGGGATCGAATTACCGAGGGCCGACGAGGTTGAATCCGCGGTGATTCGCTGCGCCGCGGCACACGCCGAGTTTGACGCGGGCGATGCGGCATATGCACGGGTTCGCGCGCCGCAGGCCGCCGCGCCGGAAGGCGGGCTTACCGTTGTCACGCAGACGCGCATCTTTGCCGGGGGCGGCACCAGCGCGCACGACGATCGCTTATCGGAACTTCGCCCGCTTCCGGAACTTTGTGTGGGAGCCGCGGACGCGCAGGCACTGGGCGTGGACACCGGCGACTACGTCGACCTGACCTTTGAGGACCTGCAAGGTGAATCGCACGTTGTGCACGATCTGCTCGTCAACGTCCGGGCGGGCATGCCTGACGGAAGGATCGCGCTCATCGCCGGCTTGCCGGACGATCCCGCAAACGTTTTTCCTGAAGACGCAACGGTTCGCGTCGCCAACGTGCGCCGTGGCCAGGCGGCAGTGGGAGCGAGCGTATGAACGGGTGGTGGACGCCCGCCGCTTCCATCTGGTGGCTGGTGCTGATCAAGTGCGGCGTGCTGCTCTTCGCGGTGATCACGACATTCGCGTACGCCATGCTGTTCGAACGAAAGATCATGGGATGGATGCAGCTGCGTCCCGGGCCCAACCGCGTGGGACCATGGGGATTACTCCAGCCCGCAGTCGATGCGGTGAAGTTGATTCTAAAGGAAGACTTGACCCCCAAGACCGCGGACCCGCTCATCTACCGGCTCGCGCCGTTCATCTCACTGGTTACCGCGTTTTCGGTTTACGCGGTTATCCCGTTCTCGCAGCCGGCGCCGGGCAATATCTGGGCCATTAGTGACGTGAATGCCGGCATTCTCTTCATTTTGGCCCTAACGTCCATCGGCGTGTACGGCATTTCGCTGGGCGGCTGGGCTTCGGGATCGAAGTATCCACTGCTGGGCAGCGTGCGTGCCACTGCGCAGATGATAAGCTACGAGCTGGCAATGTCGCTCTCGCTTATCGGCGTGCTGATTCTTGCCGGAACGACCTCGCTTGTCGGGATCGTCAACGGGCAAACGAAGCTCTGGTACTTCATTCCGCAGTTCGTCGGGTTTGTTATCTACGTCATTACTGCCGTCGCGGAAACGAATCGCGCGCCGTTCGATTTGGTGGAAGCCGATGCGGAGCTCGTCGGGGGCTTCAACACGGAGTACTCCGGTCTGCGCTTCGGTCTGTTCTTTATTGCCGAGTACATCAACATGCTGACCGTATCGTGCATTGCGACCCTCTTATTCCTGGGCGGCTGGCACGCGATCGCCGGGTTGACGTTCATTCCCGGCATCGTTTGGTTCTTGCTGAAGGTTGCAATGTTCATGTTCTTTTACATTTGGCTGCGGTCGACGTTTCCTCGCTTCCGGTACGATCGCTTGATGGCGTTCGGATGGAAGGTGCTGCTACCGATTGCGACCTTGAATCTCATCGTAACGGCGATTGTCGTTGCGGTCCGCGGATAACGACGATATGTCACGTAAACGACTCTACAATGTTGGGGCCCTGCTCACGGGCTTGGGCGTAACGTTCAAATACATGTTTCAAAAGAAACCGACGATCCAGTACCCGTCGGAGAAGAAGAAACATGCGCCGCGTTTTCATGGACTTCACGAGTTGCGGCGGTACGCCGACGCAAAAGAACGGTGCATCGGCTGCGAACTCTGTTCGAGCGTCTGCCCGGCGAACGCCATTCTCGTCGTAGGAGCGGAAAACACCCCGGCGGACCGGCATTCACCGGGTGAACGGTACGCCGCGCGCTATGAGATTGACGAGCTGCGCTGCATTTTTTGCGGCATGTGCGAAGAGGCGTGCCCGACGGACGCCATCGTGCTTACGCCCAGGTTTGAAATGTCGGATTACCGCCGGGGATCGCTGATTTACGGAAAGGACCGGCTGCTGGTTCCGCCCGATGCGGGAGCGGGTGCTCCGCCCGACGATCGCCCCGGCGGCATCCCCGCGGATCTGGGCTGCGTCGCGGAAACGAAATCGACGACGGATTGGCGCGAGGGTTACGATGCAACGTGGCGCGGCACCATTCTGAAGACGCAGGAAAAGGGACTAGCCGAAGAATGAGCGCGGCATGATCGAGTTTTACATCCTTGCGGTGATTCTTATTGCGAGCGCCATCTTCGTGGTCTCGGCGAACAAGCCGGTATACAGCGTCGTCGGTCTGCTTTTGCATTTTGCGGCGCTCGCGATTTTGTACTTGTCGCTTTCCGCGGAATTTTTGGCGGTGATTCAGATCATCGTCTACAGCGGGGCGATTTTGATGCTGTTTCTGTTCGTCATCGCGCTGCTTTCCAGCGGGGTGGCACCGTTTGCCCAGGGTCCGGACCGGCTGCCGAAGATCGGCGTGCCCGCGCTGACGCTGGTCGCCGTTACGCTGGCGGCACTGGTCTACGGCGTCGGCAGGATGACCGGACCTGTTCGCACCGGCATACCGCCCGGTGCGCGTGCATTGGCCGGACCGGTCGGCAGCCCTAACGTCTTCGGCTCCGTTGCCGATTTCGGCCGTGCGCTGTTTACGACGAATTTGCTGCCTTTTGAGATTACCGCGTTCATCCTCATGGTGGCCGTCATCGGCGTTATCTTGCTGGCGGGCGACTCGGCGCCGTACGTGCCGACGCGCCGG
>DASRSF010000266.1:0-19145 GCA_035656615.1 Vulcanimicrobiaceae bacterium
CGACAAAGACATCTCTACCGAATACACGGCGCTCAAGTCCAAGGTCATGACGGACGCAGAGCACCGCGTGAAGTTTCCCATTAATGAGCCTGCGCACGGAAAAAAGAAGTCGCAAATCGAGGAATACCTCGATTTCTACGACGGGCCGGGCGTGCAGCACATTGCAATCCGTACTGAAGACATTATCGGTACGATCCGCGCACTCAAGTCAAACGGCGTGGAATTTTTGGATACGCCCGACAGCTACTACGACGATTTAGAGTCGCGCGTGGGGCGAATCGACGAAGCAACGCAGATTTTGCGTGAGCTGCGCATCCTGGTCGATCGTGACGATCTCGGGTACATGCTCCAGATCTTTACCAAGCCGCTGCAAGATCGGCCGACGGTGTTCTTCGAGATCATTCAGCGCAAAGGCAGCCTGAGCTTCGGTAAAGGAAACTTCAAGGCGCTGTTTGTTTCTATCGAAAAGGAACAAGAACGCCGCGGAACGCTGTAAGGACCATGACGACCGTCGATGCCGTAATGCTCGAAGCGCGCGCCGGGGCGCTTGCAAAACGGTCGATAAAGACGAGCGCTAAAGTTGCGGGTATCCGTCTGGCAATCGCCTGCACGGACCTCACGACGCTGGAAGGAAAAGACTCTGAAGGCCGCGTGCGTTCGCTCTGCGCCAAAGCGGTGGTGCCCGCACCACGCTACCCCGAATTGCCGAGCGTGGCCGCCGTCTGCGTCTATCCCAGTTTGGTGGCAACGGCAAAAACAGCGTTGGCCGGAACCGGCGTTAAGGTTGCTTCGGTGGCCACGGCATTCCCAAGCGGACAATCACCGCTTCCGATAAAGTTGGCCGACGCGCAAGCGGCAATCGAGCTTGGCGCCGACGAGATCGATATGGTTATTGATCGCGGCGCTTTTCTTGCCGGCCGTTACGCTGAAGTCGCCGACCAGATCTCCGCGGTCAAGGCGCTTTGCGAGTCAGCTGCTCACCCCGTTCACTTGAAGGTGATCTTGGAGACGGGCGAGCTCGGCACGTATGACAACGTGCGCCTAGCGAGCGATATCGCATTGGATGCAGGCGCGGATTTCATAAAAACCTCGACCGGCAAAGTTGAGACGAATGCGACCTTCCCGGTCGCGGTGACGATGTGTGAGGCGATACGCGAACATGCGCGGCGCACCGGGCGCACCGCAGGTTTAAAAGTGGCCGGCGGCTGCCGTACGACCAAACAGGCCCTTACGTATTTGGTCATCGTAAAGGAAACGCTCGGCGAGGCTTGGCTAACGCCGGACCTCTTCCGGATTGGGGCGAGTTCGCTGCTGGACGATCTCTTGATGCAATATGAGAAAGAACTGACCGGCCACTATGCTGCCCCGGAATACTTTCCAAAGGACTGAGCGTTTTCTATGGCAATCCTCGAATACGCACCGGCACCCGAAACAACCAACGTTGCCGTACGCGAGCAATACGGACTGTTCATCGGCGGCCGATGGAAAACTCCCGCGCAAGGCTCGTACTTCGAGACGATCAATCCCGCAACCGAACAACCTTTAGCCCGTATTGCTTATGCCGGCGAACAGGACGTCGATGCGGCAGTTCGCGCGGCGCGGCGTGCGTACGACAAGTATTGGCGTAAAATGCGCGGCGCCGAGCGCGCGAAGTTCATCTACCGCATCGCGCGCAGCATTACGGAACGCTCGCGTGAGCTCGCGGTGCTGGAGACGCTGGACGGCGGGAAACCAATCAAAGAGTCGCGCGATTTCGACATCCCGCTGGCCGCAGCGCATTTCTTCTATTACGCCGGTTGGGCCGACAAACTAGAATGGGCAATGCGCGCCGGTGAACAGCCGCGTTCGCTGGGCGTGGCGGGCCAGATTGTTCCTTGGAATTTTCCGCTTCTGATGGCTGCCTGGAAGATCGCGCCGGCGCTGGCCTGCGGAAATACCGTCGTTCTCAAGCCCGCCGAAACTACGCCGCTAACCGCGCTGGTGCTCGCTCAGATCATTCAAGACTGCGATCTTCCCGAAGGCGTCGTCAACGTCGTCACCGGAGACGGGACGACCGGCGCGTTGCTCACGGCGCATCCCGGCGTCGATAAGGTCGCATTTACCGGGTCCACCGAAGTTGGCAAAAGCATTGCGCGTGCGCTTGCGGGAACCGGTAAGCGCCTAACCCTGGAACTGGGCGGAAAGGCCGCGCACATTGTCTTTGCGGACGCGCCGATGGATCAAGCCATCGAAGGGATCGTCAATGGCATTTACTTCAATCAAGGACATGTTTGTTGTGCCGGTTCGCGTTTGCTCGTCGAAGAGCGCGTTCACGATGAGGTCGTCGTGCGGCTCACCGAACGCCTGCAGACGCTGCGCTTAGGAGATCCGCTCGATAAAAACACCGACGTCGGGGCCATTAATTCACGCGTACAACTGCAAAAGATCGAAGAGCTGGTGCGCAGCGGAATCGAGCAGGGCGCCGTGCTCGTTCAACAGCCGTGCGAACTGCCGGCGCGGGGCTTTTATTTTCCCGCATCCTTTTTCACGGGCGTCCAGCAGTCGCACCGGATCGCCCAAGAAGAAATCTTTGGCCCCGTTCTCTCGGTTTTGACGTTCCGCACGCCTGATGAAGCGGTCGAAAAAGCGAACAACACCCCGTACGGACTTTCCGCCGGCATTTGGACCGATAAGGGCAGCAAGAACATGTACATCGCCGGACAGCTGCGTGCCGGCGTCGTGTGGTGCAATACGTTCAATCAATTCGATCCGAGTTCGCCCTTCGGCGGCTACCGTGAATCCGGTTTCGGGCGCGAAGGCGGAGTCCATGGCCTGCGCGAGTATTTGACGCACAATTAGTGCCAGGACTTTGGCCCGCTCCGGGTAAGGTGTGCCCATGAGAACGCTCTCCGCCGTCCCGGAGAACGCCATCCGTGAGATGCTTGCGGACTGGTACCGGCGCAATCGCGAGCGGTCCGCCCAGCTGTTCGCCTTGGTCGACCCGCAGGCGTATTACCAGCGGCCCATCGCGCTCCGGCACCCGTTCGCTTTTTACGAAGGGCATTTGCCGGCGTTCAGTTTTTTGGTTCTCAATGAGCGAGCGCTCGGCGAGCACCCGATTGACCCGGCTCTCGAGAAGACGTTCGAGCGGGGAATTGATCCCGCTACTGCGGATGCGGCCCGGGCGCACGACAGACAGAGGTGGCCGAGCAAAGACGCGGTCGAAGCGTTCGCAAGAACGTGCGACGACCGTGTGCTCGATGCGATCTCGCACGCGACGCTGTTCAACGATTTCGTGCCGCGCCTGGTACGCGGACAAGCGATTTTCACCGTGCTCGAACACGAGCAGATGCATCATGAAACGCTCATGTACATCATCCATCGCTTGCCGCCCGATCAGAAAGGGCGGATCGAGCAAGACCACCACGACACGACCCCGCCCTCGAACGAATTCCTCGAGGTAGATGCGGGCATGGCAACGCTGGGCGCCAAGCACGATGCGATCCCGTTCGGATGGGACAATGAATTCAACGAACATCGTCTGCTGGTTCCCTCCTTCCGGGTTCAAACATATCCGGTGACCAACGCCGATTATCTCGAGTTCGTACGCGAAGGCGGCCCCGTGCCGCCGTTCTGGGTTCAGCGTGACGATGAGTTTACGTTGCGCTGCGCGTTCGAAGAATTACCCATGCCGCTTTCCTGGCCGGTCTACGCCACGCACGACCAAGCGGAGCAATATACCCGTTGGAAAGGCTGCCGTTTGATGACCGAACCGGAGTATCATCGGGCCGCATACGGCGCACCGGACGCGGACGAACGCATGCATCCATGGGGTACGGAGTCGCCCGACGCGTTGCACGGAAATTTCGGATTCGAACGGTTCGATCCCGAACCGGTCGACGCGCATCCGGCCGGTGCGAGCGCCTGGGGAATCTATGACCTGGTCGGAAACGGCTGGGAGTGGACATCGAGCATCTTCGGACCGTTTCCCGGTTTTGAACCGATGGCCAGCTACCCGCAATATAGCGCCGATTTCTTCGACGGAAAGCATTATGTGATGAAAGGCGCCTCGCCGGTGACGGGTCGCGAGATGATCCGCCGTTCATTCCGTAACTGGTTTTACGGCGATTATCCATACATGTACGCAAAATTCCGCTGCGTGAAGTAAGCGCGCTGCTGCTATGAAGGACGCGCGCACGCTCAATTCCGCGCTCGCGGCCGGAACGCCCCTAAAGGCGCAAATGCCATGACGGCATTGCGTACGCGCGTGCTTGCAGCTGCAGTCGCAATCGTTCTGACGGCGGCCTGCAGCAAGCCTACGCAAACGAACGCACCATCAGCTCCCGCTAACGGCATATTACGCGTGGCGAACTGGGCCGAACCGAACTCGCTGAATCCGCTGCTGATTTCCAATACGGCGGAAAACTTCATCGCCAGTTTGATCTTCGACGAACTGGTCACCATCGACGACAAAGGGAACGACGTTCCGGACCTGGCTGCGCAGGTTCCGACGTTGCGCAACCGCGGAATCAGCCCGGATGGGCGAACGATCACGTACAAATTGCGGCGCAACGTCCGCTGGCACGACGGTGTGCCATTCACCAGCGCCGACGTTAAGTTTTCATGGCAAGCCGTGATGAATCCAAATAACAACGTCGTCGAGCGCCGCGGATACGATCAAGTCTCTTCGGTTGACACACCCGACGGCTATACTGTCGTCTTTCATCTCAAGCAGCCGTTCTCGCCGTTTATCGACACGGTGTTCGGTGAGAGCGACGATCCATTCCGGATTATCCCCAAACACGTGCTCGGCAGCTTACCGAACATCAACAAAGCGGCGTTCAATTCCGCGCCTATTGGAACGGGACCGTTCAAATTCGTGCGCTGGGTTCACGGCGACCACGTCCAGCTCGCTGCAAACGACGACTATTTCCGCGGAAAGCCGCGACTTCGGGGTATCGTCGTCCAAACCGTGGTGGAAGATAATACGAAGACAGCAATGCTGCGCTCGCACGGAACCGACCTCATCGTTGCGCTGAGTGCCGCCGCTTACCGGATTCTGCGCGGCAATCCCAATGTGAGGATTCTTTTTATTCGGGCTCCTTCGTATACATCGATCGACTTTAATTTTACCCGTCCGCCGTTGAACGACTTGCGGGTACGCAAAGCGATTGCTCATACAATCGACAATAAGCGTATCGTCACCAACTTGACGTACGGAACGGCTAGAGTTGCGACCGCGGATTTATCGGACTTTTATTGGGCCTTTGATCCGTCACTCGCGCCCGTTGCATACGATCTGTCGCAAGCAAATGCGTTACTCGACGCTGCCGGCTGGAAGCGCGGCGCCAACGGCGTACGTGCGAAGAACGGTACGCCGCTTTCGTTACAATTGGTATACGGCCAAGGCAGCGAAACAGCACGTCAAATCGCGGTGCAGGTCCAGTCAGATCTTGCGCAAGCAGGTATCTCCGTGCTGCTCAAACCGTACTTGTATAACATGCTGTATGCCACGCAGCAGGAAGGCGGAGTCCTGAGCAACGGCAGATTCGATCTGGCGGAGTGGTCGTGGGTCGCGGGCGCGGACCCCGATGATTCCTCACAATGGATGTGCGATCAAATTCCGCCCAAGGGCAACAATAACGGGCACTATTGCAACCCACAGGTCGACGCGGCGGAGCGCGATGCCCTCAGCACGTTCGACCGGGCCAAACGCAAGGCCCAATATGCGGTGACGCAATCTCTGCTGCTCAAAGATGCCGCCGCTTCGTTCATCTACTATCCGCGCCTTCGCTATGCGATGAATCCTGCGCTGCAAAACTTCCGGCCCAACGGACCCAGCGAAGGCTGGAACGCATATCAATGGTCGTTCTAGGACATCGGCAGTGCCGCACTTCGTCGTAGTGCGCGAGCGCGCCGGTGCGTGGGATTGGTCGGTGCCAATGCGGCGCCAGCGCGCCTGGAACGAACACGCCGCCTTTATGGACGCGTTGGCTGAACGCGGCGCAATTCTGGCGGGTGGACCGCTGGGTAGCGAAGACGAGGCGGCGCGCGTTCTGCATGTTTTCGCCGCCAACAGTATCGCAGACGTCGAAGCGCAACTCGCCGACGATCCGTGGACGCCCATGGGCCTGCTCGTGACGGTCAGCATCGAACCCTGGACGGTGCTCCTGGGCGGTTTCGCCGGCGCGAAAGGCAGCGGTGCGTCCTCCGCCAAATGACCGGATCGCTTTTTTAGGACGATAGGAGATTCCGGTGACGACGACCCTCACAGCTAAGAAAACCCCGATCACCGTTGCGTACGGCGATGGAATCGGACCCGAGATTATGGATGCGACGCTGCGCGTCATCATGGCCGCAGGCGCTCAGCTCGACATCGAGCGCATCGACATCGGTGAGAGCATCTATAACCGTGGTCTGAGCAACGGCATCGAGGACTCGTCGTGGGACTCGCTTCGCCGTACGAAAGTCTTTTTAAAGGCGCCGATTACGACCCCGCAAGGCGGCGGGTTCAAGTCCCTCAATGTGACGGTGCGCAAAACACTGGGGATGTATGCGAACGTGCGCCCGTGCGCGTCGCTCTCTCCTTACGTCGCGACAAAACATCCAAACATGAACTTGGTGATCGTTCGCGAGAACGAAGAGGACGTCTACGGCGGCATCGAGCACCGGCAAACCGAGCAAGTCACTCAATGTCTGAAGCTGATTTCGAGGCCGGGGAGCGAGCGAATCGTTCGTTACGCCTTTGAATACGCGCGCGCCAACAAGCGCAAAAAAGTGACGTGCTTCACCAAAGACAACATCATGAAGATCACCGACGGCCTATTCCATAAGGTCTTCGATGAGATCGCCAAAGAGTATCCGGACATCGAAAACGAGCACTGGATCGTCGATATCGGCGCAGCAAAGATGGCCGATACGCCGGAGGCATTCGATGTGCTGGTCATGCCGAATCTCTACGGCGACGTTCTGTCGGACGTCGCGGCGCAAATTACGGGCTCCGTCGGCCTTGCCGGCTCGGCAAACATCGGCGACCACTGCTCGATGTTCGAAGCGATTCACGGCTCAGCGCCTCGTCGCGCGGGACAAAACCTTGCCAACCCCTCAGGATTGCTGCACGGCGCGCTGCTCATGCTCTCGCACATCGGCCAGGGCGACGTCGCCGAAAAAGTCCATAACGCCTGGCTGGCTACGATTGAAGACGGCATTCACACGTATGACATTTATAAAGACGGCGTGAGCAAGCAGAAAGTCGGCACCCGGGAGTTCGCTGACGCAATCATCGAGCGTCTGGGTCGCAAGCCGCAACATTTAGCTGCGGTGGAGTACGCGAGGGACGCACAACTGGATATTGCCGCTCGCGCTCAGGGAACGCGGTCAAACAAACAAGCAGTAGGCGTGGATATCTTCATCGACGCTCCCGGCGCCAACCCGGATGCACTTGCCGGTAAACTGCAGCAAGCCGGGGTTCCCGGCCTCGCCTTGACGGTGATCAGTAATCGCGGAACTAAAGTTTGGCCCAGCGGAAACCCCGATACGTTTTGGAGCGACCACTGGTGCTGCCGGTTCGAGTCGCAAGGCGGCGCATTCACGGCGCAAACGCTCGTTCAACTCATTCAAGCGGTTACGAACGCGGGGCTCGACGTCATCAAAACGGAAGGCCTGTACACCTTCGACGGCAGCCGCGGATATTCGCTCGCCCAAGGCCAGTAGCTATGCGGGCGTTGTGCTACATCAGGTGCGCAACATCGTTGAGCGTGACCAGCTCTGCGCCCTGGCCGCTCAATCGCAGTTTGGTTATGCTCGCCGGGACGAACCGCAAACCAAGCAGTTCGTGCATGTCGGCACGATCGGCGAAGAGCTCGTGCAGGGCTGCGTGAAGCGGCCCTGCATGCGTTACGATAACGATATGTCGCTCGTTTCCCCCTCGCAGTTGTTGTAACGCAGCGCCCACGCGCGTGCGTAGGTGCGGGAACGTTTCGCCGCCGGGCGGCGCGTAACGTGCGGCGGCGGAAGGCTCGGCGCCGGCTTGCGGCCAGCGCTTGACAATCTGCTCCCACGTCAGGCCTTCCCATTGCCCGAAAGCGAATTCGCGCCAGCGCGCGTCGCGCTCGATGGGACGATCCGGCGCGATGATTTCCGCCGTGGCGAGCGCACGTGAAAGATCGCTTGAAATGATGCGGTCGAATGGATCGCGTCGCAGCAAATCCGCCAGCGCGCGGGCCTGCTCACGGCCCTGCGCGTTCAGCGGAATATCCACTTGTCCCTGAAACCGGCGCTCCTGATTCCAGCGGGTGCTTCCGTGCCGGACGAGGGTCAGATCTATGTTTGTCCGTCCGCTCCCGAGTCGTGCTGTTGGAGCAGATCCACCATGTCGTTGGCGTGCTCTTCTTCCACCGCGAGAATCTGTTCGAGCATCCGCCGCGTCGTGGGATCGTTTTCCCCGAAGAAGCGCACCATTTCGCGATAGGACTCAATAGCGATCCGCTCGGCGACCAAATTTTCCTTGATCATGTCGATCATGGTGTTGCCTTCTTTGTACTCCGAGTGGCTGCGTGAAGCCATACCCTCAGGGTTAAAGTTCGGCTCTCCACCAAGCTGCGTGATCCGCTCGGCGATCATGTCGGCGTGTTCTTGCTCCTCGTTTGCATGCTGCAAAAATTCACTCGCGACCGAATCCTTGTAGATTCCGCGCGACATATAATAGTGACGTTTGTACCGCAGCACGCACACGTACTCCGTGGCCAGCGCCTGATTCAGCACGTCGACGGCTTGACCGATGTCGCCGCGGTAGTCACTGGTTATCGAGCCGCGCATCATATTCTCGCGCGCGCGACGGCGAAGTTCCTGAACGTCGGAAAGAAACGGCGTCGTGGTAGTCATATGGCCTCCTATACCCTGAATCATAACGCTTGCCGGTCGATATCGGCGGTAAGGGTGGTTAGGTGTTCGCCGACACATTCCGCCTGCAGCGTCCACCGGCCGTCCTCAACCTCGAATTGCGCGTAGGAGGCGTTGAGTGCCCGCACCGTGCGCAGTTCGGCAAGCCCGCGCCCGGTGCGCTCCAGCAGCGCCGCCCGCACGACGATGTCGTGGGTAACGATGAGGGTATCAACTGCCGGTGAAAACGTGCGCACGAACCGCTTCCAGCGCTCCATGACGTCGGCCAAACTCTCGCCGCCCGTAAACCGTACGGTCTCCGGATGCTCTCGCCACTGCAGGTAGAGTTCCGGCTCGCTATGGGCGATTTCGTCGCGGAAACGCCCTTGCCACGAACCGTGATCGATTTCCAAGAGCAGCGGATCGGTTTCAACCGGGATACCCAGCCGCTCGGCTAACGGAGCAGCCGTGTCGACGCATCGGCGAAGCGGGCTGGAAATGATCCGCGCAATGCCGCTATGGGCAAGCGCTTGGGCCAGCGCCTGCGCCTGCGCTTCTCCGAGCGGTGAAAGCGGTGTGTCCAATCGTCCCTGATACCGGCCAATCGCGTTCCACGTCGTCTCACCGTGCCGGGCTATCCGGATAATGCTCACGAGAAAACTGCGGCATCGACGCGCCGGATACCCGCGATTTCACGGATAAGCCGCAAGCGCTCCAGGTCAGCGCCGCGATCGATCGCCAGCACCATGAGCGCCTCGGCACCGGAATCACGCGCTACCTGCATGGTCGAAATATTAATGCCGGCTTCTCCGAGAATCGTGCCAATGCGTCCCACCATGCCGGGAACGTCACGATGCCGCGTCACGATCCAGGCGCCGTGCGGTATCGCATCCAATTCGTACGTGTCGATCTGTACGATGCGCGCGGATCCCGAAATGACGGTTGCGGCCACGCGATGATCGCCCGCGCTCACGGAAAGCAGAGATGCATACGGTGTCGGCTGCGCATCACTCATCGCTTCAACGATGACACCGATCTCGTTTGCGATCCGACGAGCGTTGACGATTGAGACACGGCGCTCCGTCGTGGTCTGAAGCAGCGCAGCCAGAAATGCGGTACGCAGCGGTTCAGGATCGGCTCCGGCGATCTCTCCCGACAGCGTCATGCGAAGGGGCAAACGCACGGCGTCGTCACAGAGTTGCGGCATCAGACGACCTAAGCGATCAGCAACGTCGATAAACGCGCGTATCCGCTGCGCATCGGCGCCGGCGGCGGCCGGCGCGTTCACGGCACCCGCCGGCGGCCGCCCGGTGAGCGCATCGGCAACGTCCCGTGCCAACTCGACGGCGATGCGCTCGAGCGCTTCGTACGTTGAACCGCCTAGATGCGGCGTGGCCACGACGCGATCATGCTGATGTAATGCCGCCCCCGAAGAGTCCTTGGGCGCAGGTTCCTGCGAAACCACGTCGATCGCCGCGGCGCGAATCCGGCGCGCATCGAGCGCGGCAATCAATGCTTCTTCGTCCACGACACCGCCGCGTGCGCAGTTGATGAGCACGGCGTCCGCTTTCATCCTGGCAAGTGCGCGCGCATCGATCATGCCGCGCGTTTGATGCGTGAGCGGAACGTGCAACGTGACGACGTCGGCGCGCCCAAGAAGGTCTTCAAAGGAGGTAAGATCGACGTGAAGCGCTTCCGCGCGCGCCTGCGGGATGTACGGGTCATGCGCCAGGACCGTCATTCCGAAAGCCCGGGCACGCGAGGCGACGCCGCCCCCGATGCGCCCCAGTCCGATAATGCCCAGCGTTTTACCGTAGAGCTCGCGCCCGATGAACGGCGCGCGTTCCCACGCTCCGCTGCGTAACGAGGCATTCGCCTGCGGAACGTTGCGCATCAATGCCAGGAGCAGCGCCATCGTGTGTTCGGTGGCCGCAATCGTATTTGCCGACGGCGTGTTTAACACCATGATGCCCGCTTCGGTCGCGGCATCGACGTCGATTGCATCGACGCCGGCTCCCGCGCGCCCTACCACACGCATATTCGGCGCGTGCGCGAGGAGATCGCGGTCAACATGCGTTTCCGAGCGAACGATCAGCGCATCGACGTCGTGCAAGCCTTCCAGCAGCTCGCGGCGCGATCGGCCGACATACGAGATAACCTCGATCCCGCGCTGATGCAAAACGTCCTGGCCGCTGGCAGCAAAAGGTTCCGCAATGACGACGCGCATGGCGCGGGCTACGAGCCCAGGGCCCCATCCCCCTTGCGTCGTAGTCGTTTTCGTGGCAAAAGCTGATCGCGGCCGTCTGCCGGTACGCAAAATGTACAAGCTTTTCATCGACGGCGCGTTCGTGCGTTCCGAATCCGCGCGCAGTCAACCACTTGCAAACGCTACCGAATCCGGCGGCAATATTGCACGCGCGTCGCGTAAAGACGTGCGCGACGCGGTCCTCGCGGCTCGGCGTGCGCAGCCAAAATGGTGGAAAACCGCTCCCGCGACGCGGGGCCTGGTGCTGTACCGCTTGGCAGAGATGCTCGAAGCTCGAAAAGCGGAGTTCGCGGAACTGCTTACCGATGCTCGGCAAATCGACGCCGCGATCGATCGCACGCTGTGGTACGCGGGCTGGTGCGATAAATACAATGCGTTGCTTTCGGCCCGTAATCCGGTCGGCGGACCGCATCTGAACTTCTCCACCGCCGAACCGGCGGGCGTGGTCGCATTGCTGGCTCCCGACGATCCGCCGCTGCTCGCCCTGGTTTCAACGCTTCTTCCACCTATCGTTGCCGGTAACTCACTCGTCGCGGTGGCATCCGAAAAGGACGCGCGCAGCGCGATCGTTTTCGCGGAGGCCGTGGCCACCAGCGACATGCCGGCCGGCGTGGTAAATATTCTAACCGGAAATCGCAGCGAGCTCGCCCCGGTGCTCGCCAAGCACATGGACGTCAACACCATTGCACTAGAGCCGCTGGAAGAGTTTGCCCAGTTGCAAGCATTCGCGGCTGAGAACCTCAAACGTACGCGCATACTTCCCAAACGCGATCCACGCGACTGGTACTCCGGCGATGCGCAGAGTTTGAATGATATCGCCGCTTACTGTGAGATTAAAACGATTTGGCATCCGGCGGGGATCTGAACGAGCGCGCGATACGCGAGGAAATGGCGTATTACTGTGCGCTGCTGTGGGAGCGCGGCTTGGTACGCGGCAGCAGCGGAAACCTAAGTGTCCGTCTGGATAACGGCGACTTGTTGGTAACTCCGTCACAGCGATCGCTGCGAAAGCTGAACGTCGATGAGCTTGTTCACCTGGATCCGGCCGGTACACCCGTTGCCGGTGGACGTCCGACAAGCGAACTTCCGCTGCACCTGGCGGCGTATGCGGCGCGTGAGGATATTCGTACCGTCATGCACACGCATCCGACGTATTGCGTCGTCTGGTCGAAAACCGGCGCGCTGTTTGCGCGCGATACCGTGGGTGCGCAAGAGTCGTTGGGCGAGATCGCTTGGACTCCATTCGCACCCGCAGGCTCCAGCGAGCTCGCGCGCATCACCGCCGATGCATTTGCGCGACGTAACGATACCGTTATCATGGAGCGGCACGGTATTTCGGCGGTTGCCCAAACGTTGGAGCGCGCGTTCGTTCAGTCCGACCTTGCCGAGGAGGCGGCCCGCGTCGCGTACTTGAGCTCGTTTCTGGTACAGACGCGGTAGAACGATGCGGCGGGGACTGCCGGGGCGCTGCCGAAAAGGGCCCCGCGCGGACACCGCCTATCGACCTTTGGAGAGGTGGCAGAGTGGTCGAATGCACTCGCTTGGAAAGCGAGCAGAGGTGTTGAGCCTCTCGGGAGTTCGAATCTCCCCCTCTCCGAATCTGCCTCATGCCTGCGCTGCCTTAAAGCAGGCTTAGAGAATCGCACTCTTGCTGCGTTTCCAAGCCTAGCCTCAGGCAACATGCCCACGATACGGGCATGAAATACATCGCACTTCTCGGTCTGGTAGCCTCACTGGCGACTTTCACCGTACCGGCGGCGGCGCAAACCGCACGGCCGACACCTAATGCCGCAATGCGGCAGCACTTCCAACAAATGCGCTCGCAGATGCGGCAGATCCGAACGACCGAACGTTCGCAAATGCTTGCGGCGCTCAGTCCCTCGAACCGCTCGCTTCTGGCAAACATCGCGGGTCAGCTCGCGACGACTGCAAACCCGGATTACCGGGCAGCTGCCGGGCGGCTGGACGCATCCCTTTCCGCGGGAGAAAAACAGGCAATTCTCAATGCCGCGCAGACCGCACGCACCAGCCGGCGAGCACTTATGCAGAACGTCCGCCGGCAATTCGAAGCCAACCATCCGGGAACGCAGCACGGCGAGCGGCCAGAAGGTCAGCGCCGCACGCCTGACCCCGGAATGCTGCTGTTATCCTTGGCAGCCTCACCCGAACGCGGGATGATGGGTGCGCCGGGGATGATGCATCCCTAAAGCGCTGGGATACGGGGCGAATGGCCGCTCGTTTCCCGGGCGGCCGTTCGCTTATACTCCGCGGCAAAATTAGTTTGGCGGCTAGTGAACCTCCGCCAGATATTTCGCGTTGAACTAGTCGCGTGTCACAAACGTCGCGCGGTCCACAGGGTTGAACGAATGGGCAAAATTCTGATCCAAACGACCACTACGTATAATGACGACGATTGGAACGTCGGGCACTTCGCTCTCCTCGGCGATTTTTTACGCGATAACGGTCACCAGGTCATCATGCGCGACCGGCAGCCGGCTACCGACGGAAACGATCGGGTGCTTTCCAACCTGAACACTTCGGACTTCGATCAGCTTTGGCTGATCGCTACCGACACCGGAAATGGCTTAGGCCCGGCCGACGTGCGTGGCATTCTGTTATTTCGCGACCGTGGAGGCGGCGTTCTTACGGCGCGCGACCATCAAGACTACGGCGTTTCCTTGCTCAATCTGGGCAGCATCGGCTTCGTCAATAAGTTTGCGCGGTACAACCGCGAACGTGAACGCGGCCGGCAATACAGCTCCGGAACCAGCGGCGATTTTCAACGCATCATTCCACTGGAACCCGTGCATGAAGTCTTGCGCACCGAAAAATCACCGAGCGGCGTCATCGAATATTTTCCTGCTCATCCGCACGAAGGCGTTCTTTCCGTACCGGGAGATATGCCGTACGCACGGGTGATTGCCGCATCGATAAGCCCAGTCAGCGGTCAATCGATAAACCTGGCCGTAGCAATTGAAAACGAACCCACCAATAACGGCCATCGCAACGGACGGGCGATTGCGCTCTCGAGCTTCCACCACTTAGCCGACATGAACTGGGATGCTGCCACAACTGGTCCACGGCGTGTAAGCGAGCACCGCGGTACGCAATTGCTGGAAGAACCCGCAAAGCTCGACGTTTACAAGGATTACATTAGGAACGTCGCGCGCTGGCTCTCGCCCTAGGGTACTTCCGCGCCGCCCAGCTCTTCTTCTACCGAAGCTTGCGCGTGGGCCAGCCAGAAATCGAATGACGCGCGCGCTTGCGCTTCGAGCATCAACGTACCGTCGATCACTTCGCGTTGCACCGCACGCCCCAGCGTCGATCGCAAACCGTAGTTGGTGTCCATCACACAGTCTGCCGTGCGCAGCGCTTCCAAAATGTCCGGGACCAATTCGGCATCCGGAGGAAGCGTCGAGATCATGATTTCGGGTGTGCTTGCCGGCCACGGCCGCGCTTCCAGCCGTTCGCAGATAGCCGCGATCTTTTTATCGTCACGTCCCCATACAAACGCATACGCATCGGTTTCGCGCAGTTGCGCAAAAATTGCGCGGGCAGTCGCTCCCGTACCGAGCACGCCGATACGCTCGAGCGCGACCGCTTGGCCGAGGATCTGTTCCAGCGCGCTGCGTGCTCCGATGCCGTCCGTATTGTGGCCCAGAATTTTGCGGCCGAAGAATATCGTGTTGACCGCTTGCGCCAGCTGAGCATCCTCGGTCAGCTCCTCGCAGGCGATCAGCGCTTCTTCTTTCAACGGGTAGGTGACGTTTACGCCCGTGTATTGTTGATCGCGCAGGCTGGTGAGTGCTTCGAGCGCCTTACCGCGCGGGACGCGAATTGCCGCGTAATTACCGTCGTCGATGCCGGCCTCTTGCAAAAACGTGCCGTGCAACGCCGGACTTCGGCTATGCTCGACCGGATCGCCGATAACTGCGAGTTTCATCGCTCACGGCGCTTGGGGAGCATCAAGCGCTCGAAGAACCGGAACATCATCGTAATCGGAAAATCCTTGGTTTCAATCGGCTCGGTCAATATCGTATACAAGCCGCCGCAAAGTTTGGCGCCCAAAACATCCGTAAACAGCTGATCGCCCACGACGGCGATATGCCGGCGCGGCAACTGCAAATGCCGAATTGCGCGTAGAAAGCCGAAAGGCAACGGCTTGAGCGCGTTTGGAATGCAGCCGATGCCGAGCTGCGCCGCAATGCCGCGGACGCGATCGCTAAAGTTGTTGCTCACCATGACCATCTGAAAACCGCGGTCGTGCGCCTCTTGCACCCACGCCAGATGCTCCGCGGCGAGCTCCGTCTCGTGAAAGCCCAAAATCGTGTTGTCCAAGTCGATGATCAGGCCTCGAATACCCGCATTGGACAATTCCATGAGCGAAATCTCGTGGAGACGCACGGCAAAACGGTCGGGACCAAGCATGCGGCTTGCCATTGCCCGAGTTTTCCCCGCTATCCTCGGAAGTTTCCACACCCAACCCACCGAGAGAACAGCTTTTCCACCAAAGCAACCGGGCGTGCCCACAGAATTCTGCCGTTCTTCGCAGGTTGCGCACAAGGACGCAGCCACTATATCTTGTATCTCGGTCAGCCCGGTAGTACAATTTATGGGCACCCGTACCGCCTATGCCTGTGTACTATCGAACAGGTGTTCGATACTACTTCCTTTAAGTAAACGGGTCCTCCGACCATCGGAGGAAGGAGCCTGGATGAAGTTTAGCCGCACGTATTCGGCCCCCGGTGAACCGTACGCCGGCCTTACCTTTGAACCCCGTACATCCCGAATCGTCAACCCTGACGGCTCGGTGATTTTCGAGGCTAAGGACGTCATGGTCCCGACCGGCTGGAGCCAGGTCGCGGTCGATGTGCTTGCGCAGAAGTACTGCCGCAAAGCGGGTGTCCCGACCCAGCTTCGGCAGATTCCGGAGGACGGCGTTCCCGAGTGGCTGTGGCGCAGCGAGCCGGCCGACGAGTCGCAGTTCGGCGCTGAGCGGGACGCGCGGCAAGTCTTTAACCGGCTCGCCGGTTGCTGGACCTATTGGGCGCATAAGCACGGCTATTTCGATTCCGAAGAAGACGCGCGGGTGTATTACGATGAGATGTCGGCGATGCTCGCGCGCCAAATCGGCGCGCCTAATAGCCCGCAGTGGTTCAACACGGGCCTGCACTGGGCGTACGGCATCGCCGGTCCCGCGCAAGGGCACTTCTTCGTGGACCCGCAGACGCACGAGCTGACGCGTTCGGTAAATGCGTACGAGCATCCGGCGCCGCACGCATGTTTGCCGTACCGCGCGCCGGTTGAGACGCCGGACGGTCCGATTCCGATCGGTGAGATCGTGCGCCGGTCTCTCATCGGTTTACCGGTTTACGACATGACGGGTGAAACGCGCGTCGCCGCGGTCAAGCACAACGGCGTCAAAGCCGTTTACCGCGTGCGCCTTGCCGGCGGCAGCTGCATCGAGGCGACCGCGGATCACGTCGTGCTGGCACGCCGCAGCAACGATGAGAAATACTCATGGCGTACGGTCGCTGATCTTTCGCCGGAATGGAAGCTTGTTCAGCGCCACGACTTCAGGTCGCGCTCGCTCGAGCAGAACGTGGTTTTGCGCGAACAGTTGGTGGAACACAGCGTTCGCACCATTGAGCCGGCGCCGAAAACCGCCATCGCCGGGACGATCGACGTCGCGGTAGCTTGCGTCGAGTACGTGGCTCATGAGGAAGTCTACGACATCGAAACGGAAAGCCACAATTTTCTCACGAACAGCATCGTCGTCCATAACTGCTTCATTCAAAGCGTCGAAGACGACCTCGTAAACGAGGGCGGCATCATGGACCTTTGGGTTCGTGAAGCGCGCATCTTTAAATTCGGCAGCGGCACGGGTTCTAATTTTTCGCAGCTGCGGGGTGAAGGCGAGAAGCTGTCCGGGGGCGGGACGAGCTCCGGGCTTATGTCATTCCTGCGCGTGGGCGATCGTGCTGCCGGGGCAATCAAATCCGGCGGCACCACCCGCCGCGCCGCAAAGATGGTCTGTCTGGATCTGGACCATCCAGATGTCGAGAAGTTCATTAATTGGAAGGTCACCGAGGAACAGAAAGTCTCCGACTTAGTCGCGGGATCGATCGTTTGCGAGAAGCATTTGAATGCGATCATGCGCGCAGCTTGGGACGACGGACTTCCTGAAGACGCGCGGCTCGATCCCGCGCTAAATCCTGAGCTTCGCAAGGCGATGCGTGCCGCGATCAATGCCGGTATTCCGCAGGCGAACGTACAGTACGCGCTCGACTTTGCCAAGCAGGGCTATAAGCACCTAGAAATCGAGACATACGATACCAACTGGGACAGCAAAGCCTATGGTACCGTATCCGGACAAAACTCCAACAACTCGATTCGCATCCCGAACTCGTTCTTCGAAAAACTCGACAAGGGCGAAGACTTCAACCTGATTCGCCGCACCGACGGCCGCGTCCATAAATCCGTCCCCGCCGCCGATCTCTGGGAACACATTGCGATCTCCGCATGGCAATGCGCCGATCCCGGAACCCAGTACGACACAACGATCAACGAATGGCACACCTGCCCCTCCGACGGCCGCATCAACGCATCGAATCCATGCGTAACTGCCGACACACTAGTTGCAACTGCGGACGGCTTAAAGCCGGTGCGCGAGCTTGTCGGAACGCCGTTCTCAGCGGCGGTCGATGGTGAGCTGTATCCGTCGGCACACCGCGGCTTCTTCTCCACGGGAGAAAAGCCGGTGCTCCGGCTCGTTGCCGGTAACGGCGATACGTTACTCAGAGTAACTGCCAATCATCCGATTCGCGTTGTATTAGACGACGGATCCGAGGAGTGGCGGATTGTTTCTGATTTGCGCGCAGGAGACAGGCTGGCATTACACCATGCCGATGGTTTGGAATCACCGCATGTTTGCGTGCTTCGTTTGCGCGAAAGAGGATTGGTTCGTTCTCTTCAAGTTCCATCCGTTGTGGGCCAAGCATCAGCCGGTGCATCGCTCCGTACGAGAGAGTATGTCGTCCTTGAAGACATTTGCGAGGACGGCGTAGAGGCGGTGTATGACTGCACCGTTCCGGGCATACACGCGTTCGATGCCAATGGCTTATATGTGCATAATTGCTCAGAGTATATGTTTTTGGATGATACGGCGTGCAACTTGGCAAGCATGAATTTAGTTACTTTCGAGAACGACAACGGCGATTTTGACGTCAAACGATTTGCCGATGCTTGCCGAATTTGGACGTTTACACTCGAAGTAAGTGTTTTGATGGCCCAGTTTCCGAGCCGGATCATCGCGCAGAAATCGTATGATTTCCGTACGCTCGGATTGGGATACGCAAACCTTGGTACGCTTTTGATGCGAATGGGGCTTCCGTACGATTCGGAAGAAGCTTTTGGATGGTGCGCTGCGATTACCGCACTGATGACCGGCGCGGCGTACCGCTGTTCAGCCGAGATGGCGCAGCAGTTGGGCGCGTTTCCGCGTTACGAACACAATGCACCGGAAATGCTGCGTGTTATTCGGAATCATCGGCGAGCCGCGTACCAAGCGAGTAGCGACCAGTACGAAGGCCTTTCAGTTAAACCGATTACGCATGCGCCTTCGCTGTTCACGCAAGAGACCTGGGCCGCAGCGCGCAAGATGTGGGACGATGCCCTCTCCATCGGAGAAGTGGCAGGCTACCGCAATGCCCAGGTTACCGTTATTGCGCCTACCGGATGCCTTACCGGCAATAGTCTGGTAGCAACTAACCACGGGCTCATGCGCTTAAACCGGCTAGGTAATCCGGACGGCGAGAAGTGGCAAGATGTGAACCTCCGCGTGCTGACCGATGACGGTGAGCAGCAGGCTACAAAGTTCTATATCAACGGCGTTGAAGCGACGCGCCGGATCGTGACGCAAAGCGGTTACGCTATCCAAGGCACGCTGGGCCATCGCGTCAAAGTCGTTGACCGGGTTACCGGCGATTTACAGTGGAAGCGGTTGGCAGACATTCGTGAA
>DASRSF010000267.1:0-8210 GCA_035656615.1 Vulcanimicrobiaceae bacterium
AGCCGCGCGTGCTGCTCGTAGATGCCGACCTTCGCCGCGCGTCGATTCACACCAAATTGCACATGAAAAACGAGCGTGGTTTGTCCGACGTCCTGGTCGGACGCGCGCGCTTGAACGAAGTCGTGCAACGCACGAAATATCCTGGACTGGATATTCTTACCAGCGGTACACCGACCCCGAATCCGATCAAACTCCTGGAGTCCCCGCGCATGGACGATCTGCTCAGAGAAGCCGGGGAAAACTACCGGTGCGTCATCGTCGACACTGCCGCGCTTAGCGTCAATCTCGATGCCGCAGTCGTATCACGGAAAGTGGACGGCACGATCGTCGTGCTCTCCGCGGGCCAGACGGATTTGCGTGAAGCCAAGGGAGCTCTTCGCCGCCTGCAACAGGTAGGCGTCAAGAACATCCTGGGGTTCGTGCTCAACCGCGTTGTTCCGCGGCGGTCCGACTATGGTGCCTATGAACTCGGGCCCGGCCAGGGGCCGGTCGAAGAAGAACCCATGATCACCGCTTAAGGAAAAGTGCCTTAAACACTTGCATATTTACTGTGACGATTGAGCATCGAACAACGCACGTGAAAGTACACGTCATCGAGCCGCAAGAGCTCTTCGTCTCCAGCTTGACGGAGGTCTTTCGAGACCTCGGTCTGACGGTGGATCGGTTTTCCGGGGAGCCGAACTTCCGTCAACTCCTGGAAGAGCCGCCGGACCTTATTTTTATCGACGTCGACTTCTCTTCGCAGGAGCCGCTCAAATTCATCACGCTATTACGCACGCTTCTACCAAAAGCGTTGATAGCGGTATACACCAGCATGCGTAGTGCCGAGTGGGCCAAGGCTAGTCATTTTTCGGGTGCGAATGCGGTGCTTACGAAAGCCGCGGACCGGGACGAGATCGTCGAGGGATTGCGGCAGATGATTGAAACGGGCGAATTTACCGACGTTCGGCTGCGCGCCTAGAGACGAGCGCGCAGTCACGTTTTGTGAAGAAGACGCGTTCATTCGAACGCGTCGCTTTTCGCATACACTTCCAGTTACAGCAGTAACTCGGCCCCACGTGACGCGGTGCGGACTTGAGCACGCTGCTGAGCGTACTCCTCAAGCAGCCGGTATGCATCCCAGAGTACAATCTCATCCCGAGCCGACAAGCGTTCCAACTCCGCGCACCCTCGCAGCCGGTAAAGCAAAACCGGTTGCAGGCGCTGGTCAAGGGCTTCATAGAGTTCGGTGACGATGGCTGCGCGCTGCTCATCAATGTGCGCGTCAGGCAACGAATCGTCCAGGCTTGCAGGGTAGCGCGAAGCAGCTCGTTTCTTCGTGAGATCTTTCAGTTCGGTGAGGAACTGCAGGAGCACTTCCCTGGTCCGCTCATTAGGAAACGGTACAGCGCACAGATCCCGACCACAGATCGCGAGCATCGACTCCGCTTGTACGCAAGCGGCACGCTGTAGGGCGTTAAAAATCGGGCCGGCCTGCGTAAAGCCGTCCTCCTCGCAGCGCTCCGTGGCTGCGTCCCAAAAAGACGCGCTCGAACTATGTCCGGCCAGGGCGTTGCCTGACGGCGTTCCGCCAAATCTTTCGATAGCCTCGTTCATTAGGTGTTCGTCGTAACGTGACCCGTCGAGCTCTTGCCGAATGGTCCCAAGAAATGCTCCCATACTTAGGTAACTAGTTAATTCCCGTGCATTTTGGCTCCCGGCTTCGCGTAGCAAGTCGTGTAATGCATCCTCGAGCGAGCCGTCAAGAATTCCGGATACGTCCGCGGCAATGCGCAGCGGCTCGGTGCATTGAACGAGTTGGAACGCTTTATCGATATTTCCCGAACGGAACGTGGCGGTGGCAAGCTCTTTCAGATCGAGCAGCGCTTCATGCGTTATATCCGTGAGCGCGTCGTAATCTTCGTGCAGCACTTGCGCGACGTACCGGAACATTTCGTCGAACGTACCGTCTATTCGTTGAAAGATCGAGTGTACCGCGGCAAGCGTTCCTTCGCGACCAACGCGATCGAGCAGAGCTGCCGCAAAGGCGTGCTCCAGGTATTCCGACACGTCCTGTTCGTCCGGCAGGTCAGCCTCGCGGCGCTCTTTGCGGCCCTCATCCCGTTCGACCATTTGAAATAGCACGCATCGCATCGAGCAAACGTCGAGCTCGTCCACGATCTGTTGTTGCGTCATTTCGCGACCGAATAGCCGCGCGGCCAGTCCGGGTACCCTCGCGTTCGTGACGAGCCCGTTTAGAAGCGTCGAGGCATGAAGAAGTCCCTGCAGATATTTGTCTGCACCCAGTACCGGAGCACCGGGATGGCCCTGCAGTTTCTTGATGAAGGCAATGGCATCTTGTGCCGCCGTCAAGGCAACCTCCGCTACTATTGCGACCGGCAGGCCGACCGGCGAGAGCACCTCCATGACCTGCTCATGCGTAGGAACCTGGACGATCGCATCGGCACATGCGTACTGCGGATCAGCGGACGCACCGTTCGCGCGTGCCTGGTCAACTGCAGCATCGACGAGATACCGCACGGCTTCATTCGGGTCCGAACCGGCTAGGATACCACGAGCACGTTGAACGGTCGGGATGCTATCGTACGTGATTCGGTCTTTGAAAGGCATGGCGGCACTTTACCGGCGCGCAATAACAGCGCACTTACCGCGATCTCATACTTTAATGACGGTTCGACAGACCAATGATCCCGTTCGACTGTCGATATGCTGATTCGAATAGCGGCTGGAAGCGCCACAACTCCAAAACGGACAGGTGGTTGTCGTCCGCATAGAGCGAACGGCCGTCGATTACGTAATAGCAGCGTCCATTACGGCATTGCGCCTGGTATGCCGGGACGAATACGACGTCCTTTTGCGATTCGAAGTGCCGGATCGCGCTGCCGAATTGGCGCATGAAATAGGGCTCGGGCATATAAAGCTTCTTATCGACCGGCAGTCCGAATGCCAGTTCGCGACTCAGCGTCGTCGGCACATCCCACCCCGGCAGGACGATGGGCCCCACCAGAATAACGCGCTTTCCCGCATGGACGAGCCGCTGGTCGAGATCGTCTATGGCGGCGATGAGCGCGCTGTTATCGCGATTATTGAGCACTCGACCGGCTCCGTCCGTCAACGTGGAGTGCCACCACGTAAAGGCAACGATAACGGTTCGCACGCGCTGGAGGGACAGGACGCTGACGAGATTTCGCTGCGCGGCCCCAACGCACGGCCGGCTCTCGTTTGCGGAGACCATTGGCAAGCATCCGTTCAACGGAACGAGCAGACCCTTGACATGATGCTCTTCGAAGACCGTCTTCCATGCAGGCGCGTACATCTGGGCATGCGAGTTTCCGAGCAGTACAGCCTGGGCTTGCGCCGGATTGCGTGAAGGCAGGTTCAGCGGACAGGCGCGAGAGATTCCCAGCGCAATCATTTGCGAGACGTCGCAGCGGTATTCGGTGCCGATTGCGCGGTTTATCACCGCCGACTGGGCCGAGAAACGATGCGGTAAGCCGTGGTTCGAAACGATCGCGACGGCCACCGCCGCCAGCGCCACGGCACCCGAACCGGCGGATAGCAACACATTGCGAATCGGCATGGCCTTACTTCGATACGGCCGCTCAATGAAATACCACGACGCCGTTGCGGCCAGGCCGATAAAGACCAGCGCGCCAATCCATACGAGCGGAGAAACGCCGTCGACAAAATAGTAGCGCAGCAGCACGAACACCGGCCAGTGCCACAGGTAGAGTGAATACGATATGAGCCCGATGAAGACAACGGGTCGCCAGCTCAATACGCGATTGACCATCGGCAGGCTAGCGGCGCGCCCGGTATAGATAAGCAAGGCGGTGCCAAGAACGACCAGCGTTCCCTCCGGAACGAACCAAGGCACCGTGCGCGGTAGTATAATGCCTGCGGCGACGAGCGCAATTCCGACCCACGCTTGAACCTCGACGTTCCGCCGCGGAATCGTTTGCGTGGGCAGAAGAGCAAGCACGGCACCTATCCCAAGTTCCCATGCCCGCGTCGGCAGTAAAAAGAACGCAGGCGAGGCGCCGCCGATGTAATTCATGAACATGTTTGCGGCGAACGACAGTATCGCCAGCCCGGCGGTGACGTACAGCGCGACCCGTGAATGAAAGCGCACCAGAAATGCGAGCAGCAGCGGGAAGAAGATGTAAAACTGCTCCTCGACACCGAGGGACCACATGTGAAGAAGCGGTTTGTATTCCGCCGCGCGCGCAAAGTAGTTCGTGTCGCGCCAAAAATATAGGTTTGCCACAAATGCCATCGTAGCGAGCAGGCTTTTCCCATATCCAATGAGGTCGGCCGGAAGCAGCACCAGCGCCGAAAACAACGTCGTAAACGCGAGCACGAGAAGCAGCGCAGGCAATATGCGCCGGACACGCCGCTCGTAAAATCGCGCAATGGAATAACGGTGCAGCTGCGCTTCACGCCAAATGATCGATGTAATCAGAAATCCGGACAGGACGAAGAACATGTCGACGCCCAAAAAACCGCCCGCGACGGTGGACGTCGAGAGATGGTAGAAGATAACGGAAAGCACGGCGATGGCGCGCAAGCCGTCGATATCGGGCCGGTAGGCAACCGCGTGCGAATCTGCCGAACCCGCAGACTGTAATACGGGCGTCTCGTCCTGCGAGGACATATGCGCCGTGTTCGCAGCGCCCTGGCCAATCTCTTTGACGCGAGCGGTCGTAAGCGTTAGGCCAACTAGGCTTCGCAGAAGGGCCGAGAGGGAACCCGGCCGACGCGCCGCAGTATCGTTCATGCGCACGACCGAGTATCGCGTCATTGCCGCACGGCCCGAAGATCGCGCGCGAGCGGTTCCGCTGCTCTCCGAATACCTGCGGACCGTCGAGGAATTCGAGGACGACCAACAGACGGCGCTGGAGCTGCAGCCGCTGCTAGACCGCAGCGCCGGCGCGTTGTGGTTGGCGCTGGCGCAGTCGAATGAAGCGGAAGCGGTAGGATGTGTCGCGCTTCGAGAATTGGACCAGCCGCGCGCGTTCGAGATTAAGCGCCTCTATGTTCGGCCGGAAGCGCGCGGATACGGCATCGCTCGCGAACTTTTACGCATGGCGGAAGAGGCAGCTCGGAATCAGGGCGCGCGCGAGATCTACTTGGATACCAAGAACGGAATGGAAGCCGCGGTTCGCCTGTACGAAAGCGAGGGGTATTCGCGTACCCAGGCATACCGCGAAAACCTTTGCGGCGATATCTTCATGCGTAAATTTCTAGAACCATAGCGTGAACATCGTCGCCGTACGCGAACATCCGGTCACGATTTCGCGCTTTTCCGATCCCATGCTGCCGGGCGGCGGGCTGACCACGAGCCTGGTCGCGCTAACCACCGACGTACGGCGTAACGGCCGGCCTATCGTAGGGTACGGCTTTTCGTCGTTCGGACGCTACGCTCAAAGTGGATTGATCGGTGAGCGCTTTGCGCCGCGCTTGCTGGCAGCCTCGGATAATCTAGATCCGATTCGCGCGTGGGACGCGATGATGACGGGTGAAAAACCCGGCGGCCACGGCGAACGTTGCGTCGCTGTGGGGACGCTGGATATGGCGATCTGGGACGCCGCTGCAAAGATTGAAGATGTGCCGCTCTGCGTCTATCTGGCGCGGCGTTTCGAGCGCGAACCAAGTGAACGCATTCGCGTGTATGCCGGAGGCGGATACCGGTATCCGCATAACGATCTGAGCCGCCTGCGCGCGGAACTTCAGGGATTCACGGCAGCCGGCTACACACATGCGAAAATAAAGATCGGGGGCGTCTATATCGCGGAAGATCTCCACCGTATTGAAGCCGCGATCGATATTCTGGGGGCCGGCGAACGCCTTTCCGTCGATGCGATGAATGGGTACGGCCCGACAGAGGCGCTGGAAGCGGCCGAAGTACTAAAGCGTTTTAATTTGTGGTGGTTCGAGGATATCTGCGATCCTTTGGACTTTGCCACGCATGCGTGCGTCGCGGAACAATACCCCGCCGCGATCGCGGCGGGAGAAGCACTCTTTTCCCTCGCAGAGGCAAAGCTGCTGCACCAATACGCAGGCCTACGTCCCACGGTTGACCGGCTCGTGTTCGATCCGGTGCACTGTTACGGTATTCCCGGCTACGCGCAAATTGTTTCGTACATGGAAGACGCAGGTTGGCCGCGTTCGGCGTTTTGGCCCCACGGCGGCCACCTCTTCACGCAACACGTCGCCGCTGCATTCGGTCTGGGCGGAGCCGAAGTAAACCCGACAGCGTTTCCGCCGTTTGGCGGCCTAGCCGATACGCAATCCGTCGAAGCGGGACAAGTTCGCTTACCGGACGCACCCGGCATCGGCTTCGAGCTCCGCAACCAGCTGTTCCAGCAATTCAACGCCTTGGGATAGGGTGATGCTTTGAGCATTTCGCAGGCGATCGCAATCGTCGTGAGCCTGCCTGAATTATAACCGCAGTCTTGTACCAGCGCTCTTCCGTCGGTTCAAAAAACCATTCGTCACCCTTTTCGTCGTAGTAATAACAGAGCCGCCGATGTAGCTCAGAGAACGGCCATAAACATCCGTCGGGGCTCCATGACAATCCACATGCGCACCGGCCGGCAATAGAGATCGGTGCGGAATATTCGAAAAGCATTGTACGCGCGCTTTGACGGGGCGAAAGGTCGACGGCAGTGTACCTGCAGAGCAGTCCATCAATGCAGGCGCCAACAAAAGAAGCATCGCCACTGAGGAGCCGGTGTCGCGTAACGGAACAAACGTTTGCAAATGAATCTCTTTTTTAGGAGCTGAGAAAAGAAAAAGGAACCGGCTTCACAAGCTGGTCCCCTTTTTTTAATACCTGATCAGGTTGCCTTTCGTCAACAAGAATTGGTTAATAACGCGACTTTTCGCAACTACTTTGGAACTTTTGGCTAGCGCGGATCCTCCCACGCAACAACTTCGCCGCTCTCGTAGTCAACTATTGCACCGACCACGTCGGGCCGATGGGCATTTGTTTTTCCCTCGGCCTTTAGCGTACTCGCAGTGTTGCGGTAGAACGATAATAACGGAACGTGCTCTTGAAAGCGGCGCTCCGCGACCTGCCACTTGAGGGATCCCTCCCTATGGTATCTGTAGAGCGTCCGCCCATCTCCCGCCTTATCGGGGTACACGGCCACGACAACACCGTCCGGCCACACTATGGCACAGCTTAGTTTCCCAGCAAGTAGCACCTGATTTCCATTTAAAGAGAATGAACGGCTATCGTCGGCGACTACAACTTCGTCTGCCGGCTCGTGAATAACCATCCAGACGTCGTACGCATCTACCGTTCGACGGTGCAATACGGTGCGCCCACCCGACCGATACGCTATTACGACGCCTTCCTCGACCGGTTTTGCCCAAAGAAAGCTTTCCCCATAATCAATATCGAAATGCGGCTCCGGACGTGTCGCACTAAAAAAGTGGACCTTCGAACCAGTTACGGTAACTTGGTGCATTGTGTGACGCGCACGTCCCTTTGCTGTTCAGAGATGAGAAAACAACGAGGACCGGCTACGATAGCTGGCCCCTCATCTTTTATTACTGGATCAAGCTGCTTTCGTCAACCTAGTTATAGTGGATATCAATTCGCCGTCACAGGATGTACGTTACCGCGGATCCTCTTGAGCGAAAACTTCGCCGCTTTCGTAGTCAATTATTGCTCCGAGCGCTTCACGGCCTGGCCGCTCCGTGCCTCCCTCCGCTTTTATTGTGCTTGCAGTCGTGCGGTAGAAGATCCAAAAGGGGACATGCTCTTGAAAGCGCCGTTCCGCGACCCGCCACCTCAGTGTCCCATCAAGGTTGTACCGGTACAGGTTGCGCCCGTCGCGTTTATCATCAGGGAAAACTGTTACAACAACACCGGTCGGCCAGACGGATCCGCAGCGAAGCTTTCCCGGAAGTTGGAACAGTGCCCCGTTGACAATTAGCGACCGGCAATCGTCGGCAACAACAACGTCGTTTGCGGGCCGGTACGTCATCATCCACACGGTCGTGTTGTCGGAGCGTTTTCGTTTTACTATCGTCTCGTTATCCACACTATAGGCGATTATAATACCATCCTCTACCGGCGTCGCCCAAAGGAAGTTTTGCCCGTAATCGATCTCAAAGGACGGAACAGGAAGCTTCGGATTATAATAACGGACCTTGGTCCCGTTTACAGTCGCATGTTGCATCAACGTAACCCTACGTAG
>DASRSF010000268.1:0-2249 GCA_035656615.1 Vulcanimicrobiaceae bacterium
TTCGTTTTCCAATGAGCGGTCCGAGGTCGTAAAGCTTGAAGCAGTGGCTGAAGATGTCGCCGTCGGACCCGGCAAATTGATTGGTAATCGCGACAAGCGGTCCCGCTACCGATTCGGGAGGATACGGCAGCGGTTTGTTGCTGTATCGCGAGACGTCGTATCCGACGCGTTTGCGAGCCAGCTTCTCCAGCAGCAGCGGCGACACGTGACCGCCACGATTGTACCGTACGTCCACGATCAACCCTTGCCGGTCGAACTCGTTCAGGTATCCGCGGTGAAATTCCGAGAAACCCCACGGCCCCATGTCCGGAATATGCACGTAGCCTATCGTGCCGTTGGTGTGTTCGTACACGCGGCGGCGATTCGACTCCACCCATGCCCGATAACGCAACGGTTGTTCCGTTTCGAGTGCTTTTACCGTTACGCGGCGCTCACCCAGCGCACCGCGCACCACGATTGAAACTTCTCGTCCGGCTTGATTGACCAGCGCCTGCTGCGGTGAAAAATCCGCACGCAACCGCTTGCCCCCGATTGCGATCAGCAGATCGCCTTCGCGAATGCCCGCTCCCGGTTCGGCCAATGGTGAGTCGACGTTGCGGTTCCAGGAATCGCCGCGAAAAATTCGCTCGATGCGCCAGCCGTCGGCAGCCGGATCGTAGCTAAAATCCGCGCCTAAGAAACCGGCGTGATACTTGGGTGGTTCACGAAGGTCACCGCCGATCTCGTATGCGTGGGAGGTTCCGAGTTCGCCGTGCATTTCCCAAATGACATCGGAAAGTTCCGCACGCGTACGCACCCGCGGCAGCAGACTGCTGTACCGGTCGTACACGCGATCCCAGTCGATGTCGGACATATCTTCGACCCAAAATTGCTCGGTCTGCATGCGCCAGGCTTCGCGGAACATCTGCTGCCATTCCAGCCGCGGCACTACTTCAACGCTGATCCGGTCGACATCGATCCAACCGCTTTTGCGGCCCGGCTCGGTCGGCGGCTTGACGTCGTCCTGCTCCTCCGGCAGATCGGCTAGCGCGTCGACGACCCGTAAACGATCCTGCGAGCGATAGACCAGCGTATGCCGGTCGTTTCCGAGTACGATAGATGAAACGTCATTCGCAATTGTCGCGGAGCGCTGCTGGTCGAAGTCGTACGCGAGGAGCGTTCCGCCGCTCTCGGCTGCGTCCCAGTCGCGATCGGCCGGCTTGATTCCGCGCACTTCAAATTTCGTAAACAAGGCGCGATTGCGTACGGCAACGATTTGGTCGTAGGCTCCCTCATCGACCGGAAAGGCCAGAATGCGTCCGGTAATGCCGTCCAAATCAATGTCGATGCGCGGCGGCTGCGCGTTTTTCTTTTTCTCTTCGTCCGGCGATTCATGTTCGTGTTCGTGTTCGCGGTGCACCGGTTTGGGTTTAGGTGTAAACGGACTGGGTACGTCCTCACGCAACGTGGCCAAGAACGGCCGCTGCGCTTGCGGAAAACTCAACCCGAACTGCAGCGCGTCATAGACCGGATCGAAGTCACGCGTGGAAATAAAGTACAGGTATTTGCCTTCCGGATCCCAAGCCGGACTTTGATCCACGCGCATCTTCGGGGACACGTCGGACACCTTGCCGGATTTGCACTTAGCCACCCGGATTATCGAAATATTGTCGCCGCCCGGCCACCAAACGTACGCCAGCCATCGGCCGTCGGGCGAGAATGCGAGATCGCTCACGCGCCCGCCCAAGCTTTTGTCCAGAACGCGCACCGACCGGTCGCTGTCGATGAGCATGAGCTCGTAACGATGATTCGCAAAGGCGATGCGATCGTTCGCCGGCGAGCATGCGATCTCGGTGACGCGCCCGATGTCGCCTTTGGTAATCAGATCCGGCGGTTCAATGCCGCCGGCCGCGTGTACCGCAAGTTGTTCGTAACCATTTTGATCCGTCGTGGTGACGAACCGGGTGCCGTCGTGCATCCATGCCAGATTGCGGTAGCGCACGGCGCTGCCTGAACCGTGGTGCAGCGGGGCTTCTTCCCAAAACGGCATTGTATACGGTTGGCCGCGCGCGATAACACCGAGGGAAGTTCCATCCGGTGAAGGAGCGTACTCGTCCAGCGCTTCCGAGCCGTCAATGAACCGCCGTACCGTTTGCGGCGCCGCAGACGGCGCGCGCACTTCAATCTCGCGCGGTTCACCGCCGGCAATATCCAAGCAATAGATTGCAGCGCCGCACGTGTACACGATACGCGAGCCGTCCGTTGACGGG
>DASRSF010000269.1:0-13499 GCA_035656615.1 Vulcanimicrobiaceae bacterium
CTCCCGGCACTCGGTAAGCGCGACGATTTGATTGCTTCCCCGCGTGTGCCGCAATTGCAGCAGCGCGGCGATGGCGGAGGCCGCGATGACGATGAATGTGCCCGCAGTGGCGATCGCCGTGACCCATTCAGCCGACATTCCGGTAGTCTTTCAACGCTTCGATAAATGAGTGATCCGCCGGCATATGCTTGAGGCGGTGCGGATACGTGCCGTTGGGGTGTCGTTGCATCCAAATCGTTGAAATCAAGGCAAGATATTCAAAATTTTCCCATACGGACTCTGCATTTAGGTCTTTTCGCACATACGTGATAATGGGCAAAAGCGCGTTCCAGTTGCGCATCACGACATACGACCACAAATCACAAGCCAGGTCGGCGTCGATGATCTTATTCTTCACAAAGGTTCCCATGCTTTCAAAGAAATTGGCAACCGTGTCGATGGCTTGATACTCGCCCTCGAATTGGGACTGAGGCAGCGCAATTCGTAAGCACTCCTGCGGATCGGCCAGTCGCTTGGGAAGCTCATAACTTACAAACCGCTGCGCTTCACGGAAATCAGGCGACTCCAGCGTCTCGCGGCATTCCGTCAGCGCAATGATCTGATTGCTTCCGCGCGTGTGACGCAGTTGCAGCAGCGCTGCAAATGCCGATGCGGCGATGACCAGAAATGTTCCGGCGCTGGCAATTGCGGTAACCCACTCAGCCGACACGGCTTTCCTTCATCGCCTCGATCAGCGAGCGGTCGGTCCGCATGCGGCTCGCGTACTGCGGATACGAAGAACCTTGCCGATGACCGGAAAGGTGGCGCTCCGAAAGCCATGCCAGATATTCAAAGTTTTCCCAAAGTGACGGTTCGTTCAAATCTTCACGTGCATACGTCACGATCGGAAGCAAAGCATTCCAGTTTCGCAGAATGACGAACGACCATAGATCGCACGCGAGCCCTTTGTCGATGATGCCGGACTTCACGAACATCCCCATGCTTTCGAAGAAATTCGCGACGGTGTCGATCACCTTGTACTCCCCATCGAACTGGGACTGAGGCTGGGCAATTCGAAGGCGCTCCTGAGGATCGGCCAGACGCTTAGGAAGTTCGTAGCTCACGAACCGCTGCGCCTCGCGAAAATCCGGTGACTCCAGCGTTTCGCGGATTTCGGTCAGTGCGATAATCTGATTGCTGCCGCGCATGTGCCGCAGTTGCAGAAGGGCGGCAATCGCGGACGCCGCGATGACGACGAACGTGCCGATCGTTCCAATCGCCGTCAGCCACTCAGGCTTCATACGACCTGACCGTCCGGCTTGCGGGCGTGTGCCTCGATGAATTCCAGTAAAGAGCGGTCCCCGGGCATGTGGTGCATGTCACCGGGGTAACTGCTCGGGTGGCGTTTGACGTACTCGGCGGAAAGCGCAGCCATGTACTCAAAGTTTTCCCATAAGGCATCTACGTTGAGCTTTTCACGGACGAACGTCGTGACGGGAAGCAGCGCGTTCCAGTTGCGTTCGACCACGTATGACCAAAAATCGCAGGCGATGTTCTTGTCGATGATGCCCGTCTTGACGAACAACCCCATACTTTCGAAAAAATTGGCGACCGTAGCGATGGCCTGATATTCGCCGGAAAACGGCAATTGTACAATTTTCAGACACTCTTGCGGGTCGGTCAGCCGCTGCGGCAACTCGTAGGAGACAAACCGCTGGGCCTCGCGGAATTCGGGCGACTCCAGCGTTTCGCGGCATTCCGTTAATGCGATGATTTGATTACTGCCTCGCATGTGCCGCAACTGCATGAGCGCCGCGAGCGCGGACGTCGCGATAACGACGAATGTACCGATCGTTCCGATCGCGGTGAGCCACTCAGCCGACATAGACGCGCTCGCTGCGCTGTTTGTACCGTTCGACCAGACGCTGATCCACCGGCAGGCGCGGCAAGTCTTTGGGATACAAGCCGTTGGGGTACCGTTCGACAAACTGCGTTCCCAGTAAGGCGAGATATTCGAAGTTCTCCCATACCGAGGGCGCATTGAGTTTGTGGCGCAGCAGCGCCGCAACCGGAGAGATGGCAGTCCATGCCGACATGACGTTTTCGCTATAGAGCATGCAGACGATTTGGCTGTCCAGCAAATTGCTTAAAACGAATGCGCCCATGTCTTCAAAAAAATTGGCGATTGTGCGGATCGCTTCGTATTCCCCGACGAAGGGCGGCGCTTTGGCGAGCTCATCCATCACGTCATCGTGTTGCAAACGCTCGGGAAGCTGGGACCGCACATAGGTGAAGGCCATCTGGAAGGCCTGGGTATCGAATTCATTGTTGTATGAGGTGAGCAGCGAGATCGCATTGCCGCTCCGCATATGGCGAATTTGCAGAAGCGCGGCTATAGCGGATGCGGCAATGACCACAAACGTCCCGATCGTGCCAATCGCAGTCAACCATTCAGCCGACATGGGCCGCAGCGCTCATCAAGCCATGGTCGTTCGCAATCACCGGACTGTATTGGCGAATGAGACTATCGTCGTGCGGCATCCTGCGCAAATTTTTCGGGTACACGCCGTTCGGATGCCGCGTCGTAAACTGCTCGGCAAGAACCGCCAGGTATTCAAAGTTTTCCCAGATGCCGACCATATCGCGGTGCTTGCGCACGAAGAAGGCGATCGGGGCCATGGCGTGCCACGCGTCCAAAACATTTTGCGAGTACAGATTACAGACGATACTCTGGTGCAGTACGCCGGTCGCGACGAACGACCCCATGTCTTCGAAGAAATTCCCAATGGTTCGAGCATCGTGCAGGCGGCCCAGGTAAATTCCATTGACGAGATTAGTAAGCTCTTCTTGCGTAAACTCGTGCTTGGGCAGTTCCGTTCGCACATACGCAAAGGCCGAGGCGAACTGCGGGGAGTCGAACTCGGTATTGTAGGCGGTGAAGAGCGCGATTTGATTGGCGCTGCGCATATGCCGCATCTGTATAAGCGCGGCCATTGCTGAAGCCGCGATAACCACGAACGTTCCCATGGCCGCGACCGCGCCGACCCATTCCGGAGACATGCGCACCTCCTACATGCGAAACACTCCGTAGTTGGTCGGCGCAATAGGTGCATGTGCAGCTGCGTCAAGCCCCATCGCGATGACCTTGCGCGTATCCAGAGGATCGATGATACCGTCGTCCCAGAGCCGCGCCGTCGAGTAGTACGGACTACCCTCGTGCTCGTATTTTTCGAGAATAGGCCGTTCGAACTCCGTTTTTTCTTCAGGCGACATTTGGCCCTTGACGGTAGAAAGAACGCTTGCGGCCTGCGGGCCACCCATGACCGAGATCCGAGCGTTGGGCCACATCCACAGCTGCCGCGGCGAGTACGCCCGCCCGCACATGCCGTAATTCCCGGCGCCAAAACTGCCGCCGATGACCACCGTAAACTTCGGCACCTCGGCGCAGGCCACGGCCGTCACGAGCTTGGCGCCGTCCTTGGCAATTCCGCCGTTTTCATACTGCTTGCCCACCATGAACCCGGTGATGTTTTGCAAAAACAGCAGCGGTGTGCCGCGTTGAACGCACAATTCGATGAAGTGCGCGCCCTTGAGCGCGCTTTCGCTAAAGAGGATACCGTTGTTGGCGATAATGCCGATCGGATGGCCTTCGATGCGCGCAAAGCCCGTGACCAGCGTGGTGCCGTACCGCGCTTTGAACTCGTGCAGATCCGAGCCGTCGACCAGGCGCGCGATCACCTCGCGTACGTCATATCCGATGCGGCTGTCCGCCGGAATTATTCCGTAGATCTCGCGCGGATCGAATTCCGGGGGAAGGGGAGCGGCGATGTCCCATTGCTGGGGGTGCTCACGGTGTAAGTTCGAGACGACGGATCGAACGATGGCCAATGCGTGTTCGTCGTCATTGGCGAAATGGTCCGCTACGCCGGAGATTCGTGTATGAACGTCGGCTCCGCCCAGCTCTTCGGCCGTCACCTCCTCGCCGGTCGCGGCCTTGACAAGCGGCGGGCCGCCCAAAAAGATCGTGCCGTTGCCTTTGACGATGATCGTTTCGTCCGACATTGCCGGCACGTAAGCGCCGCCGGCCGTGCACGAACCCATGACGCACGCAATTTGCGGAATCTTCTTTCCCGACATGCGCGCTTGATTGTAAAAAATTCGTCCGAAGTGATCGCGGTCGGGAAATACGTCGGCTTGAAGCGGTAAGAACGCGCCGCCGGAGTCAACCAAATAAATGCACGGCAGATGGTTTTGCTCGCCGATCTCCTGAGCGCGCAGATGCTTTTTCACCGTCATCGGGTAATAGGTGCCGCCTTTGACCGTTGCATCATTCGCAACGATCACGCATTGCTGCCCTTCCACGGTTCCAATGCCGGTAATGATGCCCGCGGATGGTGCCTCGCCGTGATACATACCGTTTGCGGCCAGCGCTGAAAATTCTAAAAACGGTGCCCCCGGGTCGACGAGGCGGTCCACGCGTTCACGTGCGGTCAGTTTGCCGCGCTTGCGATGCCGCTCCGTGGCTTGTGCTCCGCCGCCTTGCCGAACGGCCGCCAATGCCGAACGGAGCTCCGCGACGAGGGACGACATGCGCGCGAAATTTTCGCCGAAGCTTTCACCCCGGCGGTCCAGCCGAGTCTCGAGCAATGCCATGCTTCCTCTTTAACCCCAATCTAAATGCAAGCCCTGCAACCTTCCGGTAGACTAAAGCGGTGAAGGGCATGACGGTTGGAGCAGGCTTGGAGCGCCCCGCGGGCATGCTTGACGCGGCCTCCGCACTGTTGCCGTACTCGGGTCCGTGGACTGCGCGTACGGCCGCGCACCTGATGCGCCGCGCCGGATTCGGCGGTTCTCCCGACGAGATTGCGCGATTGGGCGGCATGCCGATGAACGCCGCGGTCGATGCAATGCTCGATTTTTCACGCAACGCCTCGCTTGCGCCGCCCGGCGAACTGTACGACCCGATCTCCGACTTGCGGCAACTGCTCGGCACGATGGCCCCGGCCGGAAGCGACGATATGCAACGCCGCGCGCTGTTGAAAGACATCCGCCGCCAAGAGCGGCAATCGTTCATCGCGCTGCAGCGATGGTGGCTCAATCGAATGCTCAACGCCCCCGCGCCGCTCCAAGAAAAGCTGACGCTGTTCTTCCACGGTCACTTTACCAGCGCGGCCATTCAAAAAGGCGTTACCCCGCAAATGATCTACGCGCAAAACGACGTGTTTCGCTCGAATGCGCTTGGAAATTTGCGCGATTTGACGTGGAATGTCTCCATCGAACCGGCCATGCTGCTGTACCTGGACAATGCACGCAACCAGGCGCAGCACCCAAACGAGAATTACGCGCGTGAATTGATGGAGCTGTTCACGCTCGGAATCGGCAACTACACCGAAGCGGATGTTCGCGAGTCGGCGCGCGCCTGGACGGGTTGGGTTGTCGTGCGCCGCACGGGAGAGGCGCGTTTTATTCGCGGCCGGCACGACGACGGCATGAAGACATTCCTGGGACAGAGCGGCAATTTGGGCGGCGCCGATATCGTGGACATTATCTACAAACAACCGGCCTGCGCGCAGTTCTGGGCGAAAAGCCTGCTCAATTACTTCGTCTACAACGACCCTGAGCCGCCGCTGGTGGATGCCCTCGCGCGTCTACTTCGCAAAAACGGATACGCGCTCCATCCGGTCATGTCGACGCTTCTGCGCAGCAACGTGTTCTATTCTTCGCGCGCGTACCGCGCGCTGGTGAAGAGCCCGGTAGAGTTTGCCGTTGGGACGTACAAAGCGCTGGGAGTCGCCCAAATCGACCAGACCGCACAGCGGGCATTGCTGCAAATGGGGCAGATTCTCTTCTACCCGCCGAATGTTGCCGGCTGGCCCGGCGGCAGCAACTGGCTAACGAGCCAAACCGTTATTGCCCGCGAAAACTTCGTCGCCGGTTTGCTGAACTCGACCGCAATGCCGCAGAACGGGTGGCTGACGAGCGTGCCGCCCCAATCGCGCCCCGCAACGTTGCAATTGGTTCGCAATATACTCGCGGGAGACGCATCCGCTTGGGGCATTGACTCGCTCACGCGCTACTTGAACGGTAGCGGCACGTCTGCGCTTGGCGCGCTTTCCGGAGAAAACTATGATGAACGCGTTCGCGGCGCGGCATATCTGGCAATGGCCATGCCGGCCTACCAGCTGAATTAGGCGGTGAAAAAAATGAAACGCGGCAGTTTTTTATTCGGAGCGGCGGGTGGTCTGGCCATAGCGGCAAATACGGGGCACGTCTTTGCGCGCGCACTCTCCGCCGCGCCGCTGCCCGGACTGCCGGGCGCCCAAGACCGGGTGCTGGTTTTAATCAATCTGCAAGGCGGAAACGACGGCTTGAATTGCGTGGTTCCCTACGGTGATTCTCGGTATTTTTCCGTGCGTCCGACAATGGCCGTACCGGCCTCGGACGTGCTCGCGATCGATCGGCATATCGGATTCAATCCGGGGATGCGTTCGCTGAAGTCACTGTACGAGGCAGGCAAAGTTGCGATCGTACAGGACGTGGGCTATCCGAATCCGGATCATTCGCACTTCCGATCGACGGAGATATGGCAAACTGCTGCGCCCGACCGCTACGAACATACGGGCTGGCTGGGACGCTATCTGGATTCAGCCGCTATACCGTCCGACCGCCTCTTCACCGGCGTCGCGCTGACACAGGTGCTGCCGGAAGTTTTAATCGCCGATCATACCGACGTTCCCGCGATTGCACAGCTCAATGGATATCGCCTGATGAGCGATCGCAATGGCCAAACCCGCACCGCATATACGGCGATGCTGCAGGACGATCGCATGCCGTTCAGTTCGCCGTATTTGGCGCATGTGGCCGAAATAGAAGATCATGCGCAAAAGGGATCCGAAGAGCTTCCCAAACTCATTTCGGGTTACAAGCCGTCGGGCACGTACCCGGCCACACCCCTTGGCCGAAGTCTAGCGCTAGCCGCCCAGATGATTGGCAGCCGCATCGGTACGCGCGTTTTGTACGTCGCGCACGGGTCATTCGATACGCACGTCAGCCAAAAGGCCACGCACGATCGCCTGCTCACCGAGTTTTCCAACGCGGTCAAAGCCTTCTACGATGATCTTGCTGCGCACGGCAACGACGGACGCGTCTTGACGATGACGTTTTCCGAGTTCGGACGCCGGATTGCCGAGAACGCCAGCCGGGGGACGGACCACGGTGAGGCCTCGCCGCTGTTTCTTATCGGCGGCGGCGTCAAAGGGGGGATATACGGTACGTATCCGGACCTTTCGGATGCGAATATGGGCAACGTGCGTTTTCAAACCGACTTTCGCAGCGTTTACGCCACGGTGCTTGAGCGCTGGCTTGGCCGCTCGTCCGAAGCCATTCTGCGCGGACGATTTTCTACGCTCAGTGCGCTGGCGTAGCCGCGCGGCATGACAATTTGAACGCGGCCGCGTAGGCGGGTCCAGTGGATACGGTGTTATTCTTGGGAACCGGAGGCGCACGATTTGTCGTCGCGCGCCAATTTCGAGCCTCCGGCGGAATGTGGATGCGTTTCGGAGAGACGCAAATTCACGTCGACCCCGGTCCAGGCGCGCTGGTACGCGCACTCTCGACCGTCCCGCCGTGCAACCCACGCGAGCTCAGCGGCATCGTGCTTTCGCACAAACACTTGGATCACGCCAACGACGTCAACGTGATGATCGAGGCCATGACTTCGGGCGGTTTCCGGCGGCGCGGCGTGCTGCTCGCTCCGCACGATGCCCTGGAGGGAGAACCGGTCGTCCTTCCTTATGCGCGCCGCTTCGTGGAGCGCGTGGAAATCACGCGCGAGCGCTCGGGGCCGTATACCATCGGCGGGGTCCAGGTCGTCACGTCGATACGTCACATTCATGCCGTGGAAACCTACGGGCTGCATTTCCGCTATGGGGGCCGCGTGCTTTCGTACCTTCCCTGCGGCCGCTACTTCGATGAGCTCGTCCAGGATTATGCATCGCACAAACCGGACGTGCTCATCGCCAACGTTTTGCGGTATCGCGACTCGATGGACGTCGATCACCTTACGTTCGATCAAGCAAAGCATATTTTTGCGGCGGTGCGGCCGCGTATTGCGGTCATGCAGCACTTCGGAACCAAGATGCTGGAACAAGATCCCACGCGGTTGGCGCGCGAACTGGAGGACGAGCTCGGCATTCGGGTGATTGCCGCCTGCGATAACATGCTGCTCGACCTCGAAGCGCAGGACGCCTGGCTTGCCGGTTGAGATAGCGCACGTTTCGGCGGAAGCCGTAATGGCATTCGTGCGCCGCACCGAGCGGGAGGCGCTAAAGACGTTTTACGATTTCAGCGTGATTTGGCACGAACAGCGGCACGACTTTGCTGCGCTGGACGCAGAAGAAACCGTCGGGGTGGTCGAGATTGGGATTGCCGCCTCACTGGCGCACGTGCGGCGCGTTGTGGTTGAACCGGGGCGCCGTTTGCAAGGAATAGGCCGCGCGCTGCTGCAGGCCGCGGCCGATACGGCAAATTATCATAATTGTCACAAGATGACGGTGCTCGTACCGCATAACAGCCGTGCCCAAACGTTTTTCGAACATTGCGGTTACCGCCAGGAAGCTGTGCTTGCGCAACACACGTTCAAACTCGATATGGCCGTCTTGCGGCGTTTCTTGCTTTAAAGAGCTGCTGCAACGGCGTCCACTGCTGCTGCAGCAGTGGACGTGCCGCGAAAGCGCCGTCGTACAGGTAGATCGAGCCGCTCACCGAGCTCGCCGTAACGACGGGTCCTCCGCCATTGATTGTTGCGTGCACGTCGTTCGCCGTACCGCTCGTTGCCGCACCACGCGTAAAGTTGGAACGAACTTGACCGCTCGCGCTGTGCGCGCCAATTTGCACTCCTCCGCCCGCGATCCCGAGCGCAACGTCGCCCGTTACCGTTTCAAATCGTGCAAGCCCCGGTACAAATGTTCCGTTATCATACACGATGCTGCCGTGAGCGCTGCTGACTTCGATCTGCCGGGCATTACAGTTTGAAAAGAAAATATTGCCGGCCGCGGTGCGCGCGCGAAAGCGGTCGAACGCCGAGTTCTCGACGGTGATGCGGCCCCGCGCGGCTTCGGCGTACCCGTCACCTCCGACGTTCGCCAAGGCGACCATTCCCGTGTGCACCCGCAACAGAAATGCGCCGTTCCGGTAATCCTGCAAACGAATACGGCCGTGCGCAACCATCGCCCACACGAGTGCGCTCTGCTGCGGAATGGTAACCGTTACGGTTTGCGCGCCCTCGGCGGCAATGACCACGCCGTCGTGCGGGGCGGAAGAAAGCGCAGGCGCCATAAATTCCTCGGGCGGCAGCAGCACGTGCCCTTGATGCGTCGCGACGCTGGTTGAAAAAACCGGAATGTCGTCACTGTGAATGGCGCGTGCGACGGCGTCTGCATCGAAGTGATGTATCGATACGGGACCGTTTGCGGTTATTTGCACCGTTTGGCGATCCCAGGTGCGAATCGAAAGTGTGCCGGATTCTAGGCGTATCCGGATGATAGGCGTGTTCTGTACGGGGACGGAAACGGAGGTCGACTGCGCACGTGCAGGCGCGGCAAACGTGCACGCTAAGGCCAACGCGCTCAGCCCGGCGCGCGCGCGAAGAAGGAACCGGTTCACCGTTTCATTTTAGGCGGCGCGCCGCCGTGCACCATGAGAATCTAATGAATCTCCGGCAGGCGCACGCGAAAGAGCGTTCCGCCGGACGACGGGCGTTCCGCTTCAATGGTTCCACCGTGGATGCGCGCGACGGACCGCGCGATTGCAAGACCCAATCCTGTGCCCGGCACCGTACGAGATCGTGATTTGTCGGTGCGATAAAAACGGTCGAAGATATACGGCAGGTCGTCGGGATCGATTCCCGGTCCCGTGTCTGCAACTTCCGCAATGCCCTCGCCCTGGCCGGAGTAGACGCGCACGGTTACGCCGCCCTGGGGAGTAAATTTGATGGCGTTGTCGATGAGGTTGGTGAGCAGTTGCCGCAGCAGTGCCGCATCGCCTTCCACGATTGGCGCGGGCGCGGGCGTTTCCAAATCGAGCGAGAGGCCTTTTTCTTGGGCGCGCTGCGCCGTCGTGTTGACGGCCTCGCGTGCAGCCGAAGCAAGCGAGACGGGTTCTTTTGGAATTGCTTCTCCCGAATCGGCTTTGGCCAGCGTGAGCATCCCGTTTACCATTTCCGCCAGCGACGCGCTTTCACCGATGATTGTCTGCAGGCTCTCGGTGCGGATTGTTTGATCGCGATCGCCCCAGCGCACCAGCATCTGCGCGTTCGCGTTGATTGACGTAAGCGGGGTCTTGAGCTCGTGCGAGGCATCGGAGATGAACTGCCGTTCGCGCGCAAAGGCCTCTTCCAAACGCGCCAGCAAATCGTCGAATGCCTGCGCGAGCGCGCCGACCTCGTCTTGCCGTCCGCGCCAGCGCAACCGCCTGCTCAAACCTTCGGAGCCGATCTCCCGCATCGCTTGCGCTAGCCGGTTTATCGGCGCCGTGATTTCGTTGGCCAAATAATACGAGGTTCCGGCGACGGCCAGTGCGGCGACCAGCAAGATGATCGCGATCGAGGCCTCCGTTTGACGAAACGCTTGGTACAGTTGGTCCAGCGGTTGCGCGACTTGTACGATCACGCCCTCGTTGCCGCTGGTCAGTATCGTCGCCCCAACCAAGAACGGCCGGTTGCCGACCGTAATCTCGCGGGTCGAAAACGGATGTTCAAACGTTACCTGCGCCGGTCCGAACGTTGCAATCGGGCCCATGTTGAAACTCTTTGCCAGTGGATAGCCGCGCAAATCGTCGACTTCGATGAGTGTGGAGGTGGATGCCCAGCGCTCCAGATTATCAGGATTCCCGAGCGTGAGCAGCGGATCACCCTCCGCCAGTCCGAACGTGTTGGGGCCGGCCGCGGTAGCTCGAGCGATGTCTTGCAACGTGGATACGATGCGCGCTTGGGCCTGCGCCCGCAAAATATATTCGAAACGCAGCGTAATCAGAATTCCCAGCGCGACGATCACCGCGATGAGCAGCAACGCGTACGAACTTGCGATGCGCCCACGCAGCGAGTGCATAACGAATGATTTCAGTCTTTTATCGTATAACCGACGCCGCGGACGGTCGTGATCAGCTTGTCGTCGAAACCTTCGTCGATCTTGCTGCGCAGATACCGGATATACACGTCGATGAGGTTGGAATCGCCCAAGAAATCGCTTCCCCAAACGCCGTTGAACAGCTCATCGCGCGAATGTACTTTATTGCGGTGGAGCAGCAAGTATTCAAGCAGCGCATATTCTTTGGCGGTAAGGTTCACCGGTTTGCCGGCGCGCATGACTTCGTGGCGGTCGCGATCCATCGTCAGGTCGCGGTAGGCCAGCACGTTGCTCGCCGGTTCCTTCTCGCGAAGCCGCGCACGAACGCGCGCGAGCAATTCCTCGGTGTTAAACGGTTTGGTGACGTAGTCGTCGGCGCCCGTGTCCAAACCGGCGACACGCTCGGGGAACGCGTCCTTCGCGGTGAGCATGATGATCGGAACGCGGCTCTTGGCGCGCACGCGGCGGCAGACTTCCATGCCGTCCATGCGAGGCAGCATGAGGTCAAGTACGATGAGGTCGGGTTCCTTTAGGGCGCGTTCCAGACCAGAAAGTCCGTCCGCGGCTACTTCGACGGTGTAGCCTTCGTGTTCGAGCTCCAGTCTTAGGACACGGCTGATTGCAGCATCATCTTCAATGACGAGGATGCGGTGCGGCCGTGCGGCGGTTTCCATCCTGTAGACTTATCGGCGGCCCGCTCGCAACGCCTCCGGCGCAACGGTTAAATTCAACTGAGAAATCCAAAGCGCGGCGCCTCCGCCGATGGCGATCCAAAACAGCATCTGGGGCTGGGCAAAGAATCCCAGAGCGCCCGCAAAGGCGGTTTCGACGGTGGCAAGCGTGGTAGAGGCGCCCCCCGTGGCAACCAGCACCAACAGCCAGGTCAAAACGGCGCACAGCCCGCCCAACGCCCAAAGCTCCCACGGCTTGACCGCAACGGCGTGCCGGTAAATCGTACGTGCCAGAATCGCCTGGTGCAGGCCCAGGGGCGGCTCTTCGAGCGGAAGCGCAAAGAGCGCGCGTTCCAGTTCATCGTCGCTATCGTAGCGTTTCATTCCGTTACTCCCGCGGCATCTGCGTTGAGAATTTGCCGCAATTGTTCCTTCGCCCGAAAGAGGTGTGTTTTTACTGTGCCCATAGGAATGCCCAATACCTGCGCAATCTCATCGTACTGCCGCCCTTGCAGATGGTAAAGCGTAATGACCGTCCGGTATTTCTCGGGCAGCCGCGCGACCGCAGCCCGCAGACGCCGCGCCTCGTCATCCATGACTGCCTGCATTTCGGGCCCTGCCGCCGTATCGGCTTGCTCGGGCAGCTCCTCATTGGAATACCGCTTGCGGCGGGCCAGCCGGTCGCAGCACGTATGATAGGTGATCGAAAAGACCCACGTCGAGAACTTCGCTCCGGGCTTGAAGGTCCGCAGGCTGCGGTACGCTTTAAAGAAGGCCTCCTGAGCGGCATCCCGTGCTTCCTCGGGGTCGTGGAGCGTTCGGTATGCCAAGTGGTACACGGCACGTTCGTAGCGCTCTACAAGGGTCCCGAAAGCCTCAGGACGGCCGCCGAGCGCCGCCGCCACCAAGCCTTGATCGTCCCTCTGGTCGGCCCGGTCTATGGATGGTGCCTCCATCAGCGCTGCAGCCACGATTAAGGTACGCCGGGCTGCTGCCGCTTGTTTCATTGAAACAACCCGGGGCCCATGCCGTACATGAGGCATGCAGTACTCGCGCACGGGCATCGTAGCGGTTCTTCTGGCGGTCGAGGTCTTTCTGGCCGGAGCAATGCTGTGGTCGCTCGGCGGACACAATTTCTCCGCCCAAGCGGCCGGAATGCACCGGGTTGACGACGGGAGCCATGCGTTTGCGCCCATGTATGCCGGGCGAGCCCCGCACGTCATCCTCGATGATCCCGATTCGGGAGTGACGATCTCCAACTCCACCGACGGCAGCGTGCGCGTTACCGATGATTCCCAAATGCACGGGTGGTTTTTCGGCAACCATTCGCGGCCGCCGCTAAGCGTTCGCGCGATCCCTGGTGGCGTTGCAATCGAGCGTCCGGGCGACGGCGTTCATGTTGCGATGTTTGGTTTCGACGACGAGCACGTGACCATTGCGATTCCGCCGCAAAGCGCGCTTGAAGTGCGCCGTTGCTCGGGAGCCCGTATCAACGGTTTACGTGGATCAGTGCGCGTCAATTCGGTTGACGGCCGCATAACGCTGCAAGACGTTCGTGCGGCTTCGCTATTTGTGCGCAGCGCGGACGGAAGTTTGCACATGAACGACGTGAGCGCGCCATCGATTGATGCCGCGACGCAAGACGGATCGATTCGTGCGTACGGATTACAGGTCGGCGGAGGGACGCTCGCAACGCAAGACGGTTCCATTACGGTCGCCTTGCAGG